>CAZWUW010000041.1:0-26932 GCA_964636895.1 uncultured Eubacteriales bacterium | reverse complement strand
GGGTTTAAAGCATTATACTCGGTTGAACATGTTATAATTTTCGGGAATGCAGGATATAAGTACAGCACGGTTTACAGGGTTGGATTGTTAGCGGTAATGCTAATGAGCTTTTACGGTGGAATCGAACTTGGCAAGTCGTATGGATATGTGATAGCATTTATTGTGATTGCCAGTATTGTCTACTTTGCACTATTAATTTTAAACTATAAAATAGTTACCACGGATGAATACATAGTAGTAGATATAGGTAAATTGGGGAAACGATTTGAACGCAATTGGGACAAGATATACCAGGTGTCTAGAATACCTTTCTCTTTTCTGTGGATGTATCGGATATATTGCAGAGACAAGCCAACTCTTATGTTCACAAACTCAATTGCTAATTACAAAGACTTACTTAGGGAAATTGTTGAGAGGTCGCCAAATGCGGTTATTGACGATTCTATTAGAAAACTTTTAGAACGCAAGTGATAATTATGTAACCTCAAGGGAGTGTATATAATCTCATGAGGTTCTTCTTCTTTCGTAAGGCATAAAATTACCCTGACCTGCTCCCGGAAAATTATCCTATTTCAAACCTAGATTCCCGCCTACTCATAACGAGTTTTCAGAAAAAATTGTCATAAATCGTTGAAAATACTGGTTTTAGCGCCATTTTTTACTTGCAGCTTCCATCGTTATGTGTTATAATAATCATAACGAGGAGGTGCGTCGCTAATGGCAGCCATCGTATATCAAAAAGACAAACGTTCAGGAATCACATATGTTTATGAGTCGGTTTCCTACTGGGATAAGGACAAGCAGCAATCACGGGCAAAAAGGACGCTTATTGGTCGAGTGCACGATAAAACCGGAGAGGTTATCCCGACTGACGGAAGATGCCGAAAAAAGAAAGAGATGCCAGAAGCCGCTAAGAAGGGGCCTGTACCCGCCGCGCAAACGTCGAGATCCTTTTATGGAGCAACCTATTTACTGGATGCCATAGGCAAAAAGCTTGGTATTACCGATGATTTGAAGCAGTGTTTTCCGGATATTTACCGACAGATTCTTTCGATAGCGTACTATCTGATCCTTGAGGACAAAAACCCTCTTTACCGTTTTGAAAAATGGGACAGCCTGCACAAACATCCTTACGGCAAGAACATTACTTCTCAGCGAAGCAGCGAATTATTTGCAGCCATCAACGAAGAAGCAAAGAACAAGTTTTTCAGCTTACAGGGGAAAAGGCGGTCGGAAAATGAGTTTTGGGCATACGACATTACTTCTGTCTCCAGTTATTCCGAACATCTGCGGCAAGTACAATACGGCTGGAATAAAGAGAATGATCGACTGCCCCAGTTAAACCTGGCACTGGTATTTGGTGAAAAGTCGAACCTTCCGTTTTATTACCGCAAGCTCGCCGGAAACATCCCCGATTCCAAGACTATCAGAAACTTACTTGGTGATTTGGATGCGCTTGGCTTCTCCAAAGTAAAGCTAGTCATGGACAGAGGCTTCTACAGCGAAGACAATATTAATGCTCTTTTTAAGGATCGCCTGAAATTCCTGATATCCGGGAAAATGTCCCTTGCTTTCTTCCGAAAAGAACTGGATACCATCTATGATGGGTTCCGTACATTCGAACACTACAGTGAGAAATATGAGTTGTATTGCCACACGGTACAGACAGAGTGGCAATATATTCAGCACCGCCCCTATAAAGGGGATACCGTGTCAGAACCCAGACGGGTTTACATTCACTATTATTACAACATTGATAAAGCCGCAGAAGACGAAAAAGCCTTTGACCGCAAGCTGATCGCATTACGCCGTGAACTGGAATCAGGAAAACGGGTTCCTGAGCATGAAAACCTGTACAAAAAGTACTTTGAGATAAAGATAACTCCTAAGCGAAGTGCAAAAATAACAGTCAACGAAGAGGTCGTCCTGAAAGCAAAGCGTTATTTTGGTTTCTTTGCGCTGCTGACTAACGAAACAATGGATGCTATTACTGCGCTGGAGATTTACCGCAACAAGGATGTAGTCGAAAAAGCCTTTGGAAACCTGAAGGAACGCCTTAATATGCGCCGCACCCTGGTTTCTTCGGAGCAAAGCCTTGACGGCAAAATCTTTATAGAGTTTGTAGCTCTTATATATCTTTCCTACATCAAAAAACAGATGCAGGAAACGGATTTATTCAGGAACTATACGATACAGGGTGCTCTTGATAAACTTGACGTCATTGAATGCTTTGAAGCACCCGGCCAGAAGCTGCGTGTCGGGGAGCTTCTTGAGAAACAGAAGGAAATTTATACAGGCTTGGGAGTCACCCTGCCTGCCTCGTTATGAGTGGGCGGGAATCCAGGATGCAACGGGTTTTTGGAAACTTATTACAGATGAAGATGATCGAGCAAATGAATTCAATGACCATGTTACAATAAGAAAAGGAATCCAATGGTATAAGGGGAAATAAATATGAATAAGAGGTTTAAATTCTCAATAGCCGTTGTAATAAGCATAATTTGTATACCTGTTTTTGTATCAATAATTTATATTAAAGCCCTATTTCCATCACCAATTTCCAAGCATGATATGAAAAATGATTTTTTAAAAAACAAAGATATGTTACAGAGTGTTGCGGAATATTTGGAAAACCAAGAATACACTAAGATTTATATAACATCAACTCATAAAAAAGGAGAGATGTACGCTTCTAATAATTCTAAGGAAGTAGCTAAACCCATCCATATTGCCGATGATTCTACATCTAAAAATATTGCTGATTTGTTTGAGAAACATAAATATACTGTTATAACAAAAGAATTAAATGGCATATATTTTCAGAGATGGTCAAATAGGGACTATGGTCGTGGTATCGTATATACAATTGATGGGGAACGCCTCAAGAATAAATCGATAACTAAAATAGAGCCTTTAACCGAGGAGAACTGGTACTTTTATGAAGAAAAGTGAATTGCAACGTGAGTGCTTACCTTTACTACTTGGAGAAGTTTGTTATATTTCACATGACAGACAAGTTTCTAGTTTTAGAACCCAGATTATATTTAACCCTGGAAAAGGGCAGCCATGTCCATGAAAGCTATGAATTTTTAATTCCGTATTCGCCGATGCCGCCCAGCATGATTGGAAACAGAGTCCGGACCTTTGAGGTTAATAAATTGTTTGGCATCAATTCAGAACAGTCGCATGGTCCGGCGGCATCGCTGAAAGGTTGTCTGCTCTTGGCATTTCAGGCGGACAAGAATTTCCTGTGTGAAACAGCACGTATGATTTACGGAAGGGAGATTGTGGATTTTGAAATAAATGGTATTGGTTTTGACAGTGAAGTAAAGAATCTAATCTCTTCGTTTATAGAGGGAAATGTGCATAAACAGCCCGGTTATGTTAAGAGAACGTAATTATCTCGAGATAAATGGTATCAATAGAGTTATAGATTTTTTTAATCGTTAACCAGGGCGGAAGCAGTCACTCTTTTATTGGGAATAGTTGAGCGGGTTTTCGAAAAACCAGTGACCGGCTTTAAGGATGTTAAACCCGCTCACTGGGCCTATAGAAATATTATGGCAGCAAATGGAGCCGGTATTCTAAAGGGTTATCCGGACGGGACATTCCGGCTCAATGCTTTTCTTACCCGTTCAGAGGCAATGGCTCTGCTGGTAAAGGTTTCGAACGATGATAAAAATAAAATTGAGCTTCCCGACTTGGCAGATGTTAACAATAAACACTGGGCAGCTCATTCTGTTGCCGTCGGGTTGGCTTCAGGAATGGTTGTAATGGATGCGGTAAGTGACCGCTTCTACCCTGATGAACCCATTAACAGGGGTGAGATGGCCCGAGCCCTGGCGGTCTTATTGACTGAGGATGCTGTATACGCCCAGGTTCCTTTAGATATTAAGCTGCCTGCTTGGTGAGCTGTACCTCCGGCTGGGTCAGGTTAAGGAAGCGCGGTAATTTTTTCATAAAGCAATCCTCCATAATCGTGGCAGCTTTGAGATTAACAGCCAGGCGCAAGCCCGGCTGATTGAAACGCGACTAAATTTACAATAAAATCTCTAAAAAATACTGGTTTTAAGTAAGAGAAAGCGTTATAATTTAAAGGTAAAATCAAGATTCCGTAAGGCGGAAAAACCAGTAGATTAAGGAGGATTTATGCGTAAAAAAATTGTAGTTTCAGCTATGATTGGATTGTTAATTGTTGTTGGTGCCGGGTGTTCGAAAAAAGAAACGGCCCAGAATACGCCGCCGCCGGTTACCCAGCAGCAGCTGCCCCAGGGCCACCCTTCTATTGATGGCGCTAATACAGGTGACAAGCCTGCCGCCGGTAAGCCGGTTGATGTGAAGGAAGTGGAAAACAAAATAACCAAGGCCTTAGACGAAAAATATGCCGGGGAATGGCAGGTTTCCGGTACTACGCTTAAAAAAGGCGCTTACACGGAAAACGATAATTACGGCATAGTTGATGCTGTGGCCGGAATTTATCCGAACAGCATGGTCTCCATTTATGTAAATCAGACCAGGATCTCCAGTAATGTGGCCAACACAGACGCGAACGGCAAAAGGGTGCTTTCCGCAGATTTCCCGACCCCGGCGGCCGTTGCTGAAACCATTAAAAGTGGTAAGGCGTCAGTCACCTCAGCCGGCAGCCTGGGTTCATCAAGTTATCAGAAGGTATTCCTGCCGCTGAAGTCCGGGAATCAGACGGTTGGTGTAATGAGTGTTTCAATTCCGCAATAAATAAATTTTGCAATAAAAAACGAAAGGGGCAGTCGTCATCAAGCGAATGCCCCTTTCGTTTTTTCGTCTTTTGATCTTTTTCCGTGCCTGTAACCTGTAACGGCCGGCTTTAATCCAACTCCTTGAGCCATAAAGTTACTTCCGCATCACTGGGCATGCGCCAATCGCCCCTGGGCGACAGGGAAATGGTGCCCACCTTCGGTCCGTCCGGTAAACAACTGCGTTTGAATTGTTGGCTGAAAAACCTGCCATAAAAGACTTTGAGCCATTTTGTAAGCTCCGCTAGCGAATATTTGTCCTGAAAGGCCTGACCGGCCAGGAACAATACTTTTTTGGGGGGCATGCCGAACCTGACCGCATAATACAGGAAAAAGTCATGCAGCTCATAGGGGCCGATAACATCTTCCGTTTTTTGCGTGATCTGCCCGCAGGCATCGGGGGGCAGCAGCTCGGGGCTGATAGGGGTGTTCAGAATACTGTTCAGCACCGCCTGGGTTGCGTTTTCCGCTACATTATCGGCAATCCATTTTATCAAATACCTGACCAGTGTTTTGGGAATGCCGCAGTTAACCGCATACATGGAGATATGGTCACCACTGTAGGTGCACCAGCCCAGCGCCAGTTCTGATAAGTCGCCGGTGCCGATAACCAGGCCGTTGATTTTGTTGGCAATATTCATGAGAATCTGCGTGCGTTCCCGGGCCTGGACGTTTTCATAAGTGATATCATGGATATCCTCATTATGACCGATATCGATAAAATGCTGCCGGCAGGCGGCTTTGATATCAATTTCTCTGATATTGACGCGCATTACTTGCATTAATTGCAAGGCGTTGGTATAGGTTGTGTCGGTTGTGCCGAAGCCCGGCATGGTGACGGCATAAATGTTTTCCGGCGGCAGACCTGCTACTGCAAAGGTTTTTGCCGCCACCAGCAAGGCCAGGGTGGAATCAAGACCGCCGGAAACGCCAAGCACGGCGTGTTTTATGCCCGTGTGGGCCAGTCTTTTGGCCAGTCCGGCCACCTGAATGTTAAATATTTCGGCACACCGGTCATCCCTTGTTTGCGGGTCGGCCGGAATAAAGGGGTAAGGCGGCACCGGCCGGGTAAATTTGGCCTGACTGCCATCAGTGTTGCCGGCGCTTAAGAATTCCACCGTGCTGTATTTTCTGTGACCGGCATCAAATTCATAATTATCGGCAAAGGTTTTGTTTACCTGACGCTCCGACGACAGCCGGTCAATATCAATTTCGGTATAGATAATGGCGCTGTCCCGGTTAAACCGCTGGGAGCTGTTTAAGATGGCGCCGTTTTCCGCAATCAGACATTCGCCGCCGAAAACATTATCGGTAGTAGATTCATGCACACCGGCTGAGGCATAAATATATCCACACATACAGCGGGCGCTTTGCTGGGAGATTAACTGCCTTCTGTAATCGGCTTTACTTACCAGGTCATTACTGGCCGACAGGTTGGCCAACAGCAGGGCACCGTTTAGCGCCAGATAAGAGCTGGGCGGCACAACGGCCCATAAATCCTCACAGATTTCGATGCCAAGCGTAAAACCCAAATCCAGGCATTTGAAAATCAGATTGCCAAAAGGAATGGTTTGGCCAAGGAGGTCTATTTCAGACTTGTTTTTACTGATTATATGGCCGGAAGAAAACCATCTTTTTTCATAAAACTCTTTGTAATTCGCCGGGTACATTTTCGGCACAATACCCAGTATCCTGCCCTGATGGATAACCACGGCGCAGTTATATAGTTTTTGGTCCACCAATACCGGCATGCCGATTAATGCCGTTACACCGGCAGTTTTGGTGGAGGCCAGCAGCCGGGTCAGACAATCGAGAGATTTATCAAGGAACAGTTTTTGTCCAAATAAATCGGCGGCAGTATAGCCGGTCACACATAATTCGGGAAAAACCACTATGGCAGCATCGTTTTCATCAGCCATGCTGATAAATCTTTCTATCTCAGCGATGTTGTATTCCGGGTCGGCTACTTTTATTGCCGGTGACACCGCCGCGACTTTTATAAAGCCATGTATGGACATGGGGTCATCCCTCCAGTGTCGGTTAGATGTAAAGCTTATTTTTCTAAAGATACTTATTATTATACCATTTTTTTGCCGGCAGAGTTAGCCGTAAGATTTTTTTTGCAGTTGGCAGGAATTTTGTCGTTTTTTATGGAAGACATAATATTAACTATTTATTAACAAAGGGGTTAGTCGAGGAGGGGTGCGGAAAAACTTTTGTTTTGACAAATTAAAAAACATTTTGGAGGGGAAAAGCTTTGTTTAAATTTAAAAAGTATGCGTTTTTGGCTGTGCTGGTATTAGCACTGGCACTGATTGTGACCGGCTGCGGGGCAAAAAAGGAAGAGCCCGCAAAACAGAATCCTGCGGCGAACTCCCAGGTTCCGGTTGAAGAGAAGCTCAAGGTTGCCTTTGTCTACATCGGCCCTGTTGGTGATGCCGGTTGGACATACGCCCATGATCAGGGCAAAAAATACATGGAAGAGCAACTGTCTTATGTAGAAACCACTTTTGTGGAGAATGTTAAGGAAGGCCCGGATGCAGAAAGAGTATTGACCGAGCTGGCACAAAAGGGCAACAAGGTAATTTTCGCCACCAGCTACGGTTATATGGATTATGTAATCAACGTGGCCAAGAAGTTTCCCGATGTGGTATTCCTGCACTGTTCCGGTTATAAGACAGCTGAGAACGTAGGCACATATTTTGGCCGGATTTATCAGGCCCGTTACCTCTCCGGCATAGTTGCCGGCAAGACCACTAAAACCAATACTATCGGCTATGTAGCCGCTTTCCCGATTCCGGAAGTAGTCCGGGGCATCAATGCCTTTACCCTCGGCGTACAGTCAGTTAATCCCAAGGCCAAGGTAAAGGTGGTTTGGACCAATACCTGGTATGACCCGGCCGCTGAAAAGAATGCGGCGCTGAGTCTGCTTGATACCGGCGGCGCTGATGTAATTGCCCAGCACCAGGATACTCCCGGCCCGCAGCAGGCTGCTGAGGATCGCGGTAAATTTGGTGTCAGCTATAACAGCGATATGAGCAAATTTGCGCCTAAAGCTGTGCTGACCGGTCCGGTATGGAACTGGGGACCGTATTATGTTAAGACTGTGGACGCAGTGAAGAATAAGACCTGGAAGAGTGAGCAGTACTGGGGCCCCATGGCTGACGGTATAGTTGACCTGGCACCGTATGGCCCAATGGTCTCCGAAGATGTGAAAAAACTGGTGGATGCCAAGAAAAAAGAAATTATGGATGGCAAATGGGATGTCTTTAATGGTCCGCTCAAAGACCAGTCCGGCAAAGAGCGAGTGCCTGCCGGCAAAGACCTGCCGGATAAGGATAAGCTGAGTTTTGACTGGTTTGTTCAGGGTGTTGAGGGAACCATTAAACAGCAGTAATTAAAGTGGCAATAATAAATGCGGCAGTAATAAAAGCCAAAGAGTTTTAAGCGCCCAATGGCTGCCGGTGGGTTCGCATGGATCCGCCGGCGGCTATTTATTGTGGATAGGGGACAGAGGTAAATGACTAAGCCGTTAGTGGAAATGAAAAATATCACCAAACGTTTCCCCGGGGTGCTGGCTAATGAGGGCATCAATTTGCAGGTCAGGGCCGGGGAAATCCATGCCCTGCTGGGCGAAAACGGGGCCGGGAAAAGTACCCTGATGAATATTCTGACCGGATTATACCGGCCTGATGAAGGAGAAATATACGTCCGGGGTTTACGCACTGTGCTGAATTCGCCCCGGGATGCTATCAGCGCCGGCATAGGCATGGTACACCAGCATTTTCGGCTGGTTCACCCTTTTAGCGTGGCTGAGAATGTTATTCTTGGCTCCTGCGGGCAGGGCTTGTTATTGCAGAGAAAAAAAACCGAGGAGCAAATTAGCCGGTTATCCGACCGTTTTGGGCTGCAACTCGAGCCCCGGGCCAAGGTATGGCAGTTATCGGTAGGTGAACAGCAACGGGTAGAAATTGTTAAAATGCTTTACCGGGGTGCGGATATTCTTATTTTGGACGAGCCTACGGCGGTTTTGACGCCGCAGGAAGTGCGGGACTTGTTTGTAACCCTGCGCAAAATGGCCGACAGCGGCCGGGCGGTAGTGGTAATCACGCATAAGCTTACTGAGGTTATGGCCCTGGCGGACCGGATTACTGTCCTGCGGGGCGGTAAGTCTGTTGCTACGGTGTTAAAAGCGGAAACCGATGAGCGGGAACTTACCCGGTTGATGGTGGATCGTGAAATAATGCTGGATACCGGTAAAGCTCCGGCCAGACCGGGGGGCACCGTATTGGAACTGAAGGCGGTAGCCGCCCTTGGTGATAAGGGGCATAAGGCGCTGCAAAACATTTCGCTGCAGATAAGGGCGGGGGAGATTCTGGGCATTGCCGGCGTCGCCGGTAACGGCCAGAAGGAATTGGCCGAAGTAATCACCGGTATACGCCGGACTGCTGCCGGTCAGGTTGTTATTAACGGCGCTGATATGACCGGCAAAGGCCCCGGGGAAATTATTGCCGCCGGGGTAGCTTATGTGCCCGAAGACCGTTTGGGCATGGGGCTGGTACCTGGCCTGGGTGCGATGGACAATTTGATTTTGAAGGATTACCGGAGCCCGGCTATGGCGGGAAAAATATTTATTAATGCCCGACTGGCCAAAGAACGGGCTGAGCGGCTGGTGAACGAATTTGAGGTCAAAACGCCGGGGCTGGAAACACCGGTTAAACTCATGTCAGGCGGCAACTTGCAAAGGCTGCTGCTGGCCAGGGAGATTTCGGCCAAGCCCAAATTAATTGTTGCCGTGTATCCGGTTCGCGGGCTGGACATCGGGGCTACCGAAGCCGTCTATAAAATCCTGCTGGCGCAAAGGGCTGCAGGCACTGCTATTCTGCTGATTTCCGAGGACCTGGACGAAATATTTAACCTGGCGGATCAGGTGGCCGTACTTTATGAAGGCCGGGTGACGGGTTTATTGCCTACCACAGATGCAGATATTGAGACCATTGGACAAATGATGGTCGGGACAGTCAAAATGGAGGCGACAGCGCATGAGTGTTAAGCTTATCGGCAATGTATTACGGCTGGAAAAAAAGTTGCAGCCTTCACCGCTGGCACCTGTGCTGATTCCTATTACATCCGTATTTCTGGCCCTGGTAATGGGCGGTATTTTTTTATTGCTGACCGGACGTGACCCTGTTGCAGTTTACCAGGCTATGTTGACCGGTGCCTTTGGTTCAGGTTACGGCTTATCTGAGACGGTGGTCAAGGCAATTCCCTTAATTCTGGCCGGTCTCGGAGTTTCCCTGGCTTTTCGGATGCAATTATGGAATATAGGCGCTGAGGGGCAGTTATATATGGGCGCTTTCGGTGCCGGTTGGGTGGCCCTGTCTTTTCCTGATGCCCCGGCCTGGGTTTTGCTGCCGGCAATGCTGTTGGCCGGAGCAGTAGCCGGGGGGATTTGGGGACTGCTGCCGGCAATACCGCGGGCATATCTGAAGGTTAACGAAACCATAACAACCCTGATGATGAACTATGTGGCTATTTTTTGGGTAAACTACCTGGTCTACGGGCCATGGAAGGATCCTAACGGCTATAACTTCCCGCTTTCCGCACCTTTTTCGGAAGCTGCCGTGCTGCCTTCATTTTTTAACACCCGTGTCCACTTTGGCCTGGTTATCGGCCTGGTAGCGGCAGTGGTAATTTATATCATGCTGCGCCGTACGAAATGGGGTTTTGAGGTTCGGGTAATTGGAGAAAGCCCCAATGCTGCCAGATATGCCGGCATGAGCATGGTGAAAAATATATTGCTGGTAATGTTTTTGAGCGGCGGCCTGGCCGGTATCGCCGGCATGTCCGAGGTTTCCGGCGTAATCCAGCGCATGCAGCCTGAGATATCGGCGGGTTACGGTTACACGGCAATCATTATTGCCTGGCTGAGCAAACTAAACCCGTGGGCTATTATCCTGGTCTCATTTCTGTTTGGCGGTCTGCAGGTCGGCGGGTACTCGATTCAGTCCAGCGGTGTGCCGGCGGCTATTGTGGCCATGCTGCAGGGGTTGATTTTGTTTTTTGTGTTGGGCGGCGAAATACTAAACCGGTATGCGATTAAATTTGGCCGGGGCAGGAGGGATTAAGATGCCGGGAGTGGAAATAGCGATACTGGCTACAGCGGTTACAGCCGGGACGCCAATATTATATGCGGCGCTGGGAGCACTGGTAACTGAGCGGGCGGGGATTCTCAATCTGGGCATGGAAGGGCTTATGCTGATTGGTGCGGTAAGCGGTTTTATCGTTACGGTGCAGAGCGGCAATCACTGGCTGGGTATCGTTGCGGCGATGCTGGCAGGCGGGGCGCTGGCCATGATTCATGCCTTCCTGACCATTACCCTGCAGGCCAATCAGGTGGTCAGCGGCCTGGCCCTAACCTTGTTTGGCACCGGGTTAAGCGGTTATCTGGGCAAGGCCATGGTCGGTATTCCGGTGGCTAATCCGTTTCGTAAGGTGCCGGTGCCTGGGCTAAGTGAATTGCCTTTTGTGGGCCCCGTTTTTTTTCAGCAGGATGCGCTGGTTTATTTAAGTTACTTAATAGTACCGTTATTATGGTTTTACCTTTACAAAACAAGGCTTGGCCTAAACCTGCGGGCAGTAGGGGAAAACCCGGCAGCAGCGGACGCGGTTGGGATAAATGTATTCCTGAACAGGTACATGTACGTTGTGTTTGGCGGTATGCTGGCCGGTATCGGCGGTGCTTACCTTTCTCTGGCTTATGCCCCTTCCTGGCTGGAAAACATGACTGCCGGCCGGGGTTGGATTGCGGTTGCGCTGGTTATTTTTGCCACCTGGGATCCGGTTAAAGCCCTGATTGGGGCTTATATTTTCGGTGGGGTTGATGCCTTAGGTTACAGCTTGCAGGCCATGGGGTTGATTAAAATTGACACTAATTTTTTGAAGATGCTGCCGTACGTACTTACAATCATTGTGTTAATCATTGCCACTCGGGAAACGGCCAAAAGACGGGTGGCTACCCCCGGTGCATTAGGGCTGCCCTATGATCGGGAAGAGAGGTAAATTGATAAAGAGTTAAAGCTAAAGAGTTAAACTTATAAAGACCATGAATCTCATTATGATTCATGGTCTTTTGCTTGTTAGGATATTTCCCTTTATTTGAAGATTTGTTAATACCGGTCTAGGAATTGAATTCCTGCCGTTGACATAGCGCCAATTCGCGCTAAGGCATGTACGCGCACCCCGGCGGCTTCCAGTTTACTGCGCCCCTCCTGAAAACTCTTTTCAATAACGGCACCGACCCCAACCAGATGGGCACCGGCCATTTTCACAAGCTCAGTTAAACCGAGGAGGGCGGCACCGGTAGCCAGGAAATCGTCTATGATAAGCACCCGGTCAGCAGCATTTAAGTAGCGTTTAGAGACTACAATCTGCAAGGTTTCCTGCCGGGTAAAAGAAAAAACCGGAACCGTGTAAACCTCTTCGCTTTGGGTCACAGCCTGCTTTTTCTTAGCGTATATAAAGGGCACCTTAAGCTTGAGAGCCGTGGCTAAAGCAAAGTGGATACCGCTGGCTTCGATAGTGAGGACTTTGGTTACGTGTTCGGGCCGGAAAACATCGGCCAAAGCCTGACCAATATCCATGGTCAGCAGCGGGTCGACCTGGTGGTTAAGAAAAGCATCCACCTTTAATACGTGCTCCGACAGAACTGTGCCGTCAGCCCGGATTCTGTCCTGTAAAGATTTCATCTGGGTTACTCCTTTTGCGGGCAATTTTCTCTAAATATATCATAATCCCGCCGCTGCTTCAACCTATAGTTTATGCAAGGCCTGAGTCAAATGATCCTTTTCCCTGTCATCCACTAGGATACTGTCCAAATCGCCGATGCACTCTTTAAACAAACTGATTTTCTCGCTCAGCACTTTGAAGATTTTTTCTTCAATGGTTTCCCGTAAAACGAAGTTATACACATAGACGTCTGCTGCCTTCTGACCCAGCCGGTCAATGCGGCCGATGCGCTGCTCCACCTTCATGGGATTCCAGGGCAGGTCATAATTGACAATAACGTTACAAAACTGCAGGTTTAAGCCCTGGGAGCCGGAGTCGGTGCAAATCATAACCCGGTAATCTTTTTTTGCAAACAACCATTTAACGAATTCTTTTTGGTTGCGCCGCAAAAGGCCGTTAAAAAAAAGATGTTTAATACCCACTTCCTTAAGCTTTTTGGCTATATAAAACTGGGTTTGAATATATTCGGTAAAAATCAATATCTTGCCGTCATGCTCATGCAGAATCTGTTCCAGATATTGCAGTTTGTTGGACATACTGATATCTTGCAGCCGTTCCAGCATTATATAATCGTTTTTCTTTTCCAGGGTAACATATAATGCCGGGATGCTGCTGCAAAACTCTTTGGCCAGAGTCAGCCAGAGAAAGCCGCTGCCGTAACTGTGAATCGCTTTATAAAGGAATTTTTCTTCCGGCAGCAAATCAATTTTTATTAACCGGACCCGGCGGTTTACATTTTTGACCGCCTGATCTCTGGTAAGGTTGCGGATCATGAGGTCATTAAGCTTGTCCTTCAGTTCACTGACCAGTGCTTTGGGGTTTAACTGGTAATGAGCCAAAAAACTGTTGTAATCCCGGAAAAGCTCCGGGCGTAAAAGGCAGACCAGGTTGTATACTTCTTCAACTTTGTTTTGCATCGGGGTAGCGGTGAGAAGCAGCAAGCCTTTGGTGTTGAGCTGAGAGATTAGGGACCAGTTTTCAGTCTGTCTGTTTTTGAGCTTATGGGCCTCATCAACTACCACCAGGTCATATTCGTTGGCCAGAATCAGCTCCCGGTGTTCGGGCCGTTTGGCCTTGTCCAGGGAGGCTACCACCAGGTCGCAATACCAAGCCCAGATGCCTTTTTTGGCCGGCACAAAATTTAGCCCAAACTTCTCAAATAATTCGGCAGTCCATTGGTGCAGCAAGGTTGCCGGAGTCAAAATGAGCACTTTTTTGGCTTGGCCGGACTGAATTAATTCTTTGATTATTAAACCCGCTTCAATAGTTTTGCCTAAACCCACTTCGTCCGCAATAAGCGCCCGGCAATCCATTTCCCGCAGCACCCGGTGGGCGGTTTGCAACTGGTAACTATGGGGTGTAAAAGGGAGTTCGGCTAAACAGTTTAACAAAAAAACACCTCCGTATAACGGTTAATGGCCGTAAGTATAGTTTGTCTGAATTTGCTTTTAAACATATGCGGTGTTTTTTAGCTGAGTTACCAAAATCATTGCAGTATAATCAGGGAGCCGCAACAAAACATAGAAATAGATAAAGAAAAACAAGTTTACATTAGTAAAATTTTTTCTTGCCAAATTGTTGACCGGCTGTTATAATAGTTTACAAATGTAAATCTTTTTTCAGGAATAGGGGTAGGCGTATGCTGCCACACCGGGAGTTTAGTGAATTGTTTCCGAAAATAATGGAACTGATGGGACCCAAGATTTATGGTGAGTCTGGCGTTACCGCCCAGCAGTTCCGGGCGTTAAGACTTATCGGCCGGGAACCGGTTACGGTTGGCGACCTTTCCAACAAGAGTAATGCCAAAGCGCCGGCCATGACCAGACTGTTGCGCCGGCTGGAAACCAAAGGTTGGGTGGCCAAAAGTCAGGATGCCGGTGATCGGCGGGTAGTTTGGCTGAAACTGACGGATGAAGGGCGGGCGGTCATGCAAAGAATCGCCCGCAATCGGGAGCAGGTTATTGAAGAAATGTTTAACCGGCTTTCCGTTGAGGAGCAGCAGCAGATCACTACAGGCATCAGACTGATACTAAAATCCCTTACCGAGTAAGGGATTTCTAAAAGAGTAAAATTTAACCTGTGTAAACTAAATCCACAATACAGCATGAGGAGGCTAATTATGAATGACCGTTTTTTGAAGGCGTGCCGCCGGGAAGAAGTTGACTATACGCCGGTATGGCTGATGCGGCAGGCCGGGCGCTACATGGAGGAATACATGGAAATCAGGCGTAAATATGATTTCCTGACCATGTGCCGGAACCCCGAACTGGCTACAGAGGTAACCTTGCAACCAATTAATAAACTTGGTGTGGACGCGGCAATTCTGTTTGCGGATATTTTGCTGCCGCTGGATGGTATGGGGCTTGACCTGGAGTTTGCCAAAAATGAAGGGCCGGTGATACATAATCCGGTCAGAAACATGCGGGATGTAGAAAACATCCGGGTGATGGATGCCGATGAGGCTACACCGTATGTGATGGAAGCAATCAGGATGCTGCGCCGGGAACTGGCCGGCAAAGTGCCCCTGATCGGTTTTTCCGGGGCGCCTTTTACTATCGCCAGCTATATTATTGAGGGCGGCGGTTCTAAGGAATACAAAAACTGCAAGACTATGATGTGGGCCGCGCCGGATGTCTGGCACGCCATGATGAAAAAAGTGGCGGAGGTAATTTTACTTTACCTGAAAGCGCAGATTAAAGCCGGTGCCCAGGCGGTGCAGATGTTTGACTCCTGGGTGGGCACCCTGAATGGTGAGGACTACCGCCAGTATGTGCTGCCTTATTCCAAGTACGTATTGGACGGCTTAAAGGGCGAGGAGGTGCCGGTGATCCATTTTGCCAATAATGCCTCCCACATGCTGGAGTTAGTGACAGCGGCCGGCGGCGACGTTATTGGCCTGGATTGGCGCATTAACCTGGATGCGGCCTGGCAGCGGATTGGCTATGACCGTGCCGTGCAGGGAAATATGGATCCTTTCATGCTGTTTGCACCGCCCAAAGTAATAGAGGCTAAGGTGCAGGATATTCTGGCCCGGGCCGGCAACCGGCCGGGACACATTTTTAACCTGGGCCACGGGATTAACAAGGAGACACCGGTGGAAAATGTTTTGGCTCTGGTGGAAGCGGTGCATAAATACAGCCGGCGCTGAGGCGAACTAATATAAACCCAGTCGCCTCGACGCAGAGGAGGATGAGCAGATGCCGGAGACTGTCGGCGTGATATTGCTGGCTTTTGGCGGGGCTGATTCCCCGCAGGCCATTGAACCCTTTATGACCAACCTGATGGGCGGCCGAAAGCCGCCGCCAGCCCTGGTGGCCAAAATCAAAGAACGCTATGCTCTAATCGGCGGCAAGTCGCCGCTGCCGCAGATTACCAGGTTGCAGGCGGAAGCTCTGGAACAGCAGCTTAATACCGCTGCAACAGATTTTAAAGTAGTGGCCGGGATGCTGCACTGGCATCCTTTTATTGCCGAAGCGCTTGGTGAATTGGCGCAGGCGGGAGTTAAAAGAGTAGTGGCGGTAAGCCTGGCCCCCTTTTATTCCCGGGTAAGCACCGGTGCTTATGAGGCGGCGGTCAGGCAGGCGCTGGCGGCATCTGAGGCAGCATCTGAGGCAGCATCTGAGGCAGCATCTGAGGCAGCATCTGGGAAGGGTATCACCGCTGTTTTTGCTGGCGGGTGGTTTAACCATCCCATGTTCATTGCAGCTGTGGCCGACAAAGTGAGATCGGCCTGCCAGGCTATTCCGGAGGCGCGGCGGAACGATGTGCAGGTTATTTTCAGCGCGCACAGCCTGCCGGTGAGCCATATTCAGGACGGGGACCCCTATGTCCGGCAGTTTGAAGCCGCGGTGGCCGCTGTAGCCGGTGAACTGGGGCTTGCTAACCGGCATATTGCGTATCAGAGCAAGGGTGGTGGCCAGGGCGAGTGGCTGGGGCCTTCGGTAGAGGAAGTCATGGATGAACTGGCCGCGGCCGGGCGGAAAGAAGTGTTGGTAGTAGCGCTGGGATTTGTTTCCGACCATATTGAGACTCTTTATGATATCGACATTGCCCAGAGACGGCATGCCGAAGCGCTGGGACTGGTTTTTCACCGTGCGCAGTCCTTAAACACCGCGCCTAAATTTATTGAAGCCCTGGCGGCGGTGGTGCAGGACTCGATGTAGAATTACGGTGTGATAGAATGGCAACGGGGTAACAAAAATATAAAAAAGAGGTGGTTAGGATGAAAAAGGTTGTGGTTATAGGGGGCGGCATCACCGGTCTGGCGGCGGCCTATACGGTACAGGAAAAGGCCAAAGCGGCGGGTGCGGAGATTGATTACCTGCTGGTGGAACGGGATGACCGGCTGGGAGGTAAAATCTGGACGGAAAAAATTGACGGTTATACTATTGAAGCCGGGCCTGACTGTTTCCTGGCGGAAAAACCTTTTGTAGGCCAGTGGGCGGCCAAACTAGGCATTGAAAACCGGCTGATGAGCAGCAACGAAGCCACCAAACGTACTTATGTACTGTCCCAGGGCAAGCTGCATGAACTTCCGGAAGGTTTGATGGGGCTGGTGCCCACCAAAATCCTGCCTTTTGCGCTAAGTCCTTTTATTTCCTGGCCTGGTAAATTTCGCATGGCTATGGATTTCATCCTACCCAAGAAGAAGAGTGACGAAGACGAAACCCTTGGCAGTTTTGTCCGCCGGCGATTGGGGCAGGAAGCCCTGGATAAAATTGCCGAACCGTTGATTGGTGGTATCCACGCCGGGGATCCGGAGCACATGAGTCTAAAAGCCACTTTTCCGCGTTTTTTACAGATGGAGCAGAATTACGGCAGTCTAATCAGGGCAATGCTGGTCGCCCGCAGCAAGATGCCGGCACCGGCGCAGAAACCGGAGCCGGGCAAGCCTAAAAAGACTTTTTTCATGACCTTTGAGAGTGGTATGGCTGAACTTACCGACGCTATGGCCGGGCAGCTTGATCCCCGGAAAATACTGACCGGAAAAGAAGTTAACGCTATAGAAAAAATGACCGGCCCTGAGGGCCGGACAAAATATCTGGTGCATATTGCCGGCATGGAACCGGTGGAGGCTGACGCCGTAGTGGTTACAGTACCGTCCCATGATGCTGCGGAAGTGATGAAAAAGGTTGACGCCACTATTGCCGAGAAGCTGGCGCAAATCCCTCAGGCTACTTCAGCCACCGTCTCGATGGCTTTTCGCCGGGCTGACCTGAAAAAACCGATGGAGGCTTTTGGTTTCCTTTGTCCGATGCGTGAAAAACGTAAGATTATGGCCGTGACCTACAGCTCCACCAAGTGGAATTACCGTACGCCGGGGCAGGACTATGTGCTGTTGCGGGCCTTTGTGGGCGGGGCCAGAAACCAGGAGCTGGTTATGCTTAGTGATGAAGAAATGATTTCTCTGGTGCGTAAAGAGTTAAAAGATATTATCGACCTGGAGGCTGAACCGGTGATGACTAAGATATATCGTTGGGTCAAGGGCATGCCCCAATACACCATCGGTCACCTTGACCGGGTGGCGGCGGTGGAAGAACGGGCGGCCAAAATCCCCGGCCTGTATATTGTTGGTGGTTCATACCGGGGCGTAGGCGTAGGTGATTGTGCCGACGTCGGGGCCAAGGCGGCGGAAAAAGCGGTAGCCCATCTTATAGGGTAAAACCTGAAGGCGGTGTAGCTTGATGAATTATGATTTTGCCGGTAAAAGCTTTAAAGTAGTCAGGAATGATGGGCCGGACGCGGAAGTCAACGAAGAAACGGTTTTCCACTTTAAACAGAACGGCAACGTTATTCACGCCGATTATTATGGCGGGCAGGTTAAGGTGGGTAAGTTTATCGGGGTATTGAAAAAAGATGTGATTGAATTTAGATACGTTCAGGTAAATATTCATGATGAATTTCATACAGGCCACAGTAAAGATATAATCCAACTTACCGATAGCGGGAAAATCAGACTTATTGACGAATGGGAATGGGAATCCAAAGCAGGCAAAGGGCTGTGCATTTTAGAAGAGATTTAACTCCGGGCTGCTGCCTGAACCTACAGTATGCGCAGCAAACCCAGCACAATCTCCAGCACAATCAGTAATACAATGGCCAATTCTACCAGCAGCGAACGCTGATTGTAAATTTCGCCACTCAACATGGCGTAAGTTTCGCGGATCACGGTGATTTTGTGCTGAATGCTGCCGGACCAGGCCTGGGTGCGGAAAATTGCCAGGGCTGCGCCGTACACCCGGGCGTAAAAAACATCTTCCGTAACTTTGATAGAATTCTGGATTTTTTCGGTAATCTCAGTAACCTCAGCAACTATTTCCAACAGTTTTCTGGTTATTTTCCGGTAGTCGCTTAACCGGGGGTAAAAGCCCGCCATTTCAGCTTTGGTAATGTTATCATACACCGTAGCCAGTCCTTCTGATAATAGACCGTCATAATAGCGCAGTCCCAGCAGCTGGGTCAGGGCGAATTCAAGCAAATCCGGGACATCGGTACTGCCCTCGGCATCATAGACCAGTGCCGAGTCCCAGGTAATTATGGTCAGGTCATCCGGACCAAAAGAGAAGGAATTCCTGAGGGTATCATCCCTGACTTGCTGACTGAAGGGACCGTTTTCCGCCAGCAGCAGCGGTACGGGGTCGAGGCTGTTGTCCCAGTGCCGGAAAAAGAACAAGGTAAAATCCTCATAAAAACCTTCCCGTCTGGTGGGGGTCATAGTAGCTGCCAGCGTCCGGCATAATATTTGCAAGTGGTGCTGAAAAAGAGGCTCCAATTCCTCTGTGGAATAAAGGTATACTGATAACTTTTTCAGTTCCCCGTAAGCAAAACCGGCAGGGACAGACAGGCGTAGTGTTAAGCTCACCATGCCCAGGCTGAAAACTTTTGCATACATAACACCGGTGAATTCCCGCCCGTTCAGGGCGATTTTTTTTGTACCGAGTTCTACCGCCACCGGCGGATTTTCAATATGGATGGACTTTGGCCGCACCCGGGCAAGCTTCATCCGGCCGGTAGGCTTTTCCCGGGCCAGGATGGCTTCCACTTCAGGCAGGCTGATTTCTTCCGCCACATCGTAAATTCTGTAAAGCCAGATGGAGTCTTGCATAGCGCACCTCCGGAGGAATAGTTAAGGTTGCAAAATTGCAGTTTAATTGCGTATTAATGGCAAACAAGGTAAAATATTAATACTTATAACGCTGGAAGGTGATTGATTTTGCATGTCCAGGTATCCCGATATAATGAGTATGCCAAACATCTGCAAGATAAATACGGGGTCAAAGTGTATAAGCTGCCGGTGAACCTGCCCGGAACCTGCCCAAACCGGGACGGGACAGTCGGTGTGGGCGGTTGTATCTTTTGCGATGAAGCGGGGGCCGGGTTTGAGTGCCTGCCCAATTCCCTTTCCATACAGCAGCAAATCAACACTAATAAGGCCTTTTTCCTCCGGCGCTTTAATGCCCGGCGGTTTATTGCGTATTTTCAGGCGTTTTCCAATACTTATACTTTTTTTGATAATTTTCAAGAAAATATGCTGGCGGCTGCTGCGGACAAAGACATTGTCGGGATTTCCATCTCTACCCGGCCGGACTGTATCAATGACCGGTATCTGGACTTCCTGGCCGGCTTACAGCGGGACAAGGGGTTTGACATTAACATTGAGCTGGGCCTGCAGACCGCCAACTGGCATACCCTGCAAAAAATCAACCGGGGGCATACGCTGGCCGAATTTGTGGATGCTGTGCTGCGGATCAAAAAACACGGCTTTGCGATTGTAGCTCATATTATCTTAAACCTGCCCTGGGATGATGAGGGGGATGTGGTGGAAAACGCCAAGCTGCTTTCCGCGCTGGGGGTGGACTATGTCAAGCTCCATTCGCTGTATATCGTACGGGACACGCCTTTGGGCAGGATGTATGAGCAGGGTGATTTTCAGGTAATTACCATGGATGAGTACATTGACCGGGTAGTTACTTTTCTTGAGTACCTGGACCCGGCTATGGTTATTCAGCGCCTGGTGGGCAAAGGACCGCAGGGCAACCTATTATTTTGTAATTGGTCCACCAGTTGGTGGAAAATCAAACGCCGCATTGAGGCGGTGTTAGAAGAGCGGGGCACCTGTCAGGGGCAAAAGTTCGACTACTTAAACGGCAAAGCACTTAGGGGATTCCTCTAGACGGCAGCTCGCAAAAACAAAAACCCGTGCATTTAGGCGGCTTTCTATTTTTTATTTTTTGAACCATGGGTATTCTTGGTGTGGACTTCTGTGATATTATGGAAATAGCACCAAGGCAATCCGAAAGTTGATAAGGTATAATTTGAAAATAAAAAGCGGAGGGCATAACACCTATGGCGAGGAAAAAGAATAACGAAATCACAATCCGCTCCAGTACAGCTGAATACCTGACATTTATTGCTGCAACAGGCGATAATCCCGAAAGCGTTGAAATGCGTTATGAAGACGAGAACATCTGGCTCACGCAGAAAATGCTTGCAACGCTTTACAACGTAGAGGTCCATACCATAAACGAGCATATTTCTAAAATTTATGCAGATGGTGAGCTTGCACAGGAGGCAACTATTCGGAATTTCCGAATAGTTCAAACTGAAGGTTCGCGCCAGGTAAGCCGCGAAGTTAAGCATTACAGTCTACAAATGATTATTGCCGTGGGTTTTAAAGTGAACAATGAGCGTGCTGTTCAGTTTCGAAAATGGGCTAATCAGATCGTGAAGGATTACACTATCAAAGGCTTTGCTATGGACGATGAACGACTGAAAAATGGCGGCTCCATTCTGACAGAGCAATATTTTGAAGAGCAGCTCCAGCGCATTCGTGAAATCCGTCTTAGTGAGCGGAAATTTTATCAGAAAATTACTGACATTTATGTAACCGCAATAGATTATGACGTAACGGCAAATACCACAAAGCGATTCTTTGCCACCGTTCAAAATAAACTTCATTGGGCGATTCATGGGCAGACCGCTTCGGAAGTGATTTATACTCGTGCTGATGCCGAAAAAGAGCACATGGGACTTACTACATGGAAAGACGCGCCGCTTGGAAAAATTCAGAAATTTGATGTATCAGTAGCGAAAAACTACCTGGCCGAATTTGAAATGGGGCAGCTGCAGCGTCTGGTTTCGGCCTATTTAGATATTGCCGAGGATATGGCGTTGCGACACATACCTATGACCATGCAGGACTGGGAAACTCGGTTAAATGGTTTCATACAGGCAACTGACCGTGCCGTCTTACAGGATGCCGGAAAAGTGACAGCAGAAATAGCCAAAGTCCATGCGGAATCCGAATTTGAAAAATATCGAATTGTACAGGATAAACTGTTTGAAAGCGATTTTGATAGACAAATCAATCTTTCTAAACAACAGCAGATTACAAAAACTGATAATAAAAACCCCTAAATATTTCAGCATAAATGCTGATAGAGCAAGAGAGAGGCGCCGTCCTTTGCGGGACAACGCCTCTCTCTTGCAGGATACAGACCGGTTAGGTTATTCCACCACCTTAGCTTACAACGGACAAACTACCAATTATACATATGATGAAAACCCTCGTCGGGAGACCCTGCTCTTGATAAAGCAACTGAACAGGTTGGTTATGCTTCCTTAGTTTCTCCATCAACATGGATAGATGTTCATGATTTATATAAAGATGCTAATAAACTTTTAGAGAAATTTAAATAGCACAAAAGTTTTTAGCAAAAAGGGGGTAATTAGTTGAAACTTCTCTTTGAGGCAATGAAGATTATTATATTTGTAGTAGTTTCTTTTGCAGGAATTGCAGGTTTAGTTAATGGGATAACTGGTTGGAGAGAAAAAAATGAGTTAATAAGATTATATCTAGTTACATATGATTTTGATGCCTCAAGGGAGTTCATACAAATACTCTCTTGAGGTTCTTTTTTTGTAGCCGATAACAAATATCAAATACGGCGTCACCGGCATCAAATCAGCCTACCAGTATTATCCTTCCAACAACATCAAAAACCTGCGTCATTTTAACGGAAAAGACATTGTAAGCAACAACGAATACCGGTACGACATGCGGGGCAACCAGACCGAAAAGAACGAAGGCGTCGGCAGCACCAAGTATTACTACGACCCCTTGTCCAGGGTAAAGAATACTTTTCTATCTTAGTAACATAAGGTAGACCTCCATTAATATCATATAGCAAACATAAATTAGGAGGCTTGCTATATGACCATAAAAGATGCAGCCTGGCTGGAAAGTGTGGAGGACAGAGTCTGCTGCCATCTAAAAGATCATTTGCATTTAAATGTCTACACGCCGCCAAAGCTGCCCGGAATAATTAAGGGGGCGGTACACGCCATAAAAATGCGTTTTACCAGGGTGCCGGTGATTATTGAACTGGCCGAGGAAACCGGTGCCGGCATGCATGTGCAGGCGGTGGCAGAAAACTGCCTGTGCAAGGTGCATAAATCCCTGCATGTAATTGGCGGCTTTCAATCCCATGTAAGTATGGAAATGCTAAAAAAGTTAATCCAGGACGGACGGGTTAAAAAAATATGGTATGACCGTAAGGTTCATACCTTGCTTGATGTTGCCACCCCGGCCGTTGGTGCGCCGCAGGCTTGGGAGAGCGGTTATAAAGGCACCGGTGTAGGAGTGGCCGTCTTGGATACGGGGGTTTATCCTCACCCGGACCTTACCGGTCCGGCAAACCGGATTGTAGCCTTTAAGGATTTTATCCGGGGCCGCAAAAAACCGTATGATGATAATGGCCATGGCACTCATGTAGCCGGTGCAATTGCCGGCAACGGCACCATATCAGGCGGCAAGTACCGGGGGGTGGCGCCAAGGGCAAGCATTATCGGTGTGAAGGTATTGGACCGGGACGGTGCCGGGCCTACCTCCAATATTATTGCGGCTCTGCAGTGGTGTATTGATAACCGTAAAAAGTACAATATCAGAATTATCAATATGTCTCTTGGCGGCAGCGCTGTCGAATCATACAAAAACGACCCTATCTGCCGTGCGGTGGCCAAAGCCTGGCATGCCGGCATGGTGGTTTGTGCGGCCGCCGGAAACGACGGTCCGGCGGCGCGGACTATTAATTCACCAGGTATTCATCCCCAAATAATTACTGTTGGCGCCATAGATGATAAGAATACGGTAACAGTAAAAGATGATGTATTAGCTGACTTTTCCAGTCGGGGACCGACCGTTGATAATCACAACAAACCTGACGTAACAGCCCCTGGGGTGGATATTATTTCCCTCCGGTCACCGGGTTCGCGGGTGGACAAAGACAATAAAGATTTCCGGGTGGGCAAGAGCTATTTTAAGTTATCCGGGACTTCCATGGCTACTCCTGTTTGCGCCGGGGTAGCGGCGGTGGTTGTTCAGGCCAACCCGGCTTTAACCCCGGAGCAGGTAAAAAAAGTTCTTGTGACCAGCTGCAATAAGCGGAACAAGGGCCCCAACGCCGGTGGCGCCGGAGAAATAAACGCACGGGCAGCAGTGGAAATGGCAAAAAAGCTTTAATATAATAAGGTGAGGAGAAAAGATGTTATGTATACATTATATAGCAGACCTAAGATAGCAGAATATAGCAGACCTAATTCCGGCATGTATCCCTGGCTGATGCCGATGTTCCGGGACCCGCATAAATGGCTAAAGGAGCTGGAAAAAGCCCTGGCCGGTGAGGCCGAGGCTATCGAATTTTATGCCTATCTGGAAAGTATTGCGCCGACTGCCGAGGCCAGGGAGCAAATTCATCACGCGCATCAGGATGAAATGGAGCATTATCAGAAGTTTTCGCGGCTTTATGAGCGCCTGACCGGCCGGCCGCCGGCGGTCGAAAAAATAGTGGTCGCGAGGCCCGACTTTGTCAGCGGGGTTTTCCGGGCTTTTAATGATGAATTGGAGGCTGCGCACCTTTACCGGGGCATGCTGCTCGGCACCTGGGACATGACTGTGCGGGACCTGATGTTTGAAATTATGACAGATGAAATGGAGCATGCCGACAGATTTACCATGATCATGGCCATGGATATGGCGGAAGCAGATTAAGAGGAACAAAACGGAATTGGCCGGACGGAAATAAAAAAACCGGCCCGGAGCACATAGGCTCGGGCCGGTTACAAATTATTTTTGGTAATTATTGATGACCATGCCGGTGACTACTTTCGGATAAAAGAAAGTGGATTTCTGAGGCATTTTTTCACCGCCGGTGGCAATATCGGTAACTTCCTCAACTTTGGTGGCATTCATGAAAAAGGCTAGCTGGGACGTGCCGTTATCCACCGAAGCCAGCGCCACATCCTCGTCCCGCACATAGGTGAGGTTGCTTTCATCTGCCCGCTGCCGGCTGCCGATGCCCAGCAGCTTGTCCAGAATCAGTGTATGCAAAATAGAAACATCCAGCCGGCGCCAGGCGGCAGACCGGTTTTCTAGGTTCAGTTGGTCGAGGCTAGCTTCGCTTTTTAAGGTCATCAAATAAAACTTTTTTTCTTCTGTATAGAGGCCAAAGGCGTGGTCATTAGTGCCAAGGTTTTCAAGCCGGGTGAGAAAATCCTCCAGTCCCGTGCCGGCGGGCAGTTCTTCTACGTTAAAGTCTTTTTGCAGCTCGGTAAGCAGTTTTTTCAGGTCCAGGTCACGCACGTTATGTACCAGCCGGTGGGTAGGAAAGACTACCAGACCTTCATTATACAGATTAACCAGGGAAACCATCAGGTAATTATAACCTGTTTTGCCTGCGGCAGCCATTTCCTGGCCGAAAGTGACCGCGGTCTCATATCTGTGATGACCGTCGGCGATAAAGATTTTCTTATCGGCCATGGTTTTAACCACTGCTACAATGGTAGCTTCATCCGCAATCACCCACAGCCGGTTGATGACACCGTTTTCGTCAGTTACCTGCATATCCGGCTGCCGGCCGCCGCGGGCCTTGTCCAATAAGGCTTCCACCTGGTGGTCCGGGTCGGCATATAATCCGAAAATGGGGCTAAAGTTGGCCATGGTTGTCTTCATCATATTCAGCCGGTCAGCTTTGTGTTTAGGCAGGGTTTCCTCGTGGGGCAGGACTTCACCCTTGCTGTAATCATTGGCCTGCACTCCGGCGATAAACCCGGCCCGCACCCTGTTTTCACCCCGGGCGGAAAATTTCTGTTCGTACAGGTAGAGAGACGGTTTTTCGTCATAAACCAGTACATCCTGCTTCAACCAATCTTGAAAAGTTGCTGCCGCCCGGGTATACCGGTTGTTGTGGTCGTTATCATCGGGAAAGGTTTTCCCCAGCTCCAGGCGAATAACGTTGTATGGGTTTTTTTCGTAAAACCTGTTTTGCGCCGCCGCATCTATCACGTCATACGGCGGTGTGATCACGTCATTGAGATCACCGGCCTTGGCCGGATTGTAACGCACACCTTTAATGGGAATAATGGTAGCCATTTTTTTACCTCCTTGTTTTACATCACATTCCCATTTATTTTAATATATTCCGGGTTTATTTTCAACTTAGAAAATACCTGGGTAATAATACCTGGGAATAGTCCTCAATGCCTGCCAATTATTACATAATTTCACCGTGCAGGTATTTGTTGAATAATGTGGAATTTCTTTGTTATCAGTAATTAAAGCAGTTTTCAAGTACCAGTGATCGGAGGTTTTTCCTTGAAAAAAATCATATTATTTTTATTGCTATTTTATACGGCTCTTGTTTCGGGCGGCTGTAATCAAGAGCAGACAGTGGCAGCCAGAAATATTGCCGCCAAAGACCCGGTCGTTGTTGCAGACGCTGCGGTTGCTCCGGCACCGGACAGGGCTAAGTCGACCGCAGTGACTACCGGGCCAGCCACCGAGCCTGCAACCGCACAGGCTGGCGGCCATGCTCCCGGGCAGGCCGGCGGACGGTCTCCCGGACCTGCAGCCGCCCCGTATAACTGGCCTGGCACCGTTCAAGCATCCGGGAACGGTGGTAAAACAGTACCTAAAACTGTATACCTGACCTTTGACGACGGGCCGGCAAGGGCGGTCACGCCGCAGGTGTTAGATATTCTGGACCTTTATGGGGTTAAAGCGACATTTTTTGTGGTTGGCACCAATGTGGATAAAAACCCGCAACTGTTAAAGGAGATTGTCAGCCGGGGGCATGCCCTGGGGAATCATACATATAATCATAAGTACCGGGAAATATATGCCAGCAAACTAAGTTTTCTGAAGTCCATTATTTGGAACGAGGAAGCTATTTTCCGGGCGGTTTACATGAAACCCAGGGTCATCCGCGACGCGGGCGGTAAGCTCCGAAACAATGCAAAACATAAAAGCCTGCTTGCGGCTAGACGCTACCAATTGGTGACATTGCTTATCGATTTTCTTTGTTCCCGTTTCACTT
>CAZWUW010000040.1:0-27685 GCA_964636895.1 uncultured Eubacteriales bacterium | reverse complement strand
GGGGACTAAAACTATTTGGTCTGGATAGCTGGATGGATGTGCTGGTCGGGTTTGAGGATACGGCACACCATAAACCTAATCCGGAACCTATAAATATTGCTCTTGAAAAGCTCGATATACCGGCTGCGGCGGTGCTTATGGTAGGCGACAGTCCTTTTGACCTGGCATGTGCTAAAAATGCCGGTGTCTTGAGTGCCGCAGTCGGGTGGAGTGTGCATCCGCCGGAAAAGCTATGGGCATATAAACCTGACTTTTTTATAAATAATTTTTATGAGTTACCACAACTAATATAAATAAATGAAAGGGGAAAGAAAACATGCAGACACAAAAGCGGATAGGATTTGCATTGGCATTGGTTTTTTTGCTTCAAATGCTGCTGGTGCCGGGAGTTATGGCCGCACCGCAAAACATTCAGGTGCTCATCAATGGGGAGGAGGTTGCAGCTGACCCGGCACCGGTAATTATTGACGGCCGGGTAATGGTACCTGTCCGCCTGGCGGAAAAGCTGCAAGCCAAAGTTGAATGGGATGAGGAAGAAAGAAAAGTTACCGTTAACCGGGGCTTTAACCGGATTGAACTCTGGATTCCGGGTGACGGCGGAGATGAATATGGCCCCGATCCCGAAATGGCCATGGTTAACGGCCAGTATGAGGAATTGGAAGTTGCACCGGTAGTCATCAAAGGCCGTACTTTCATACCTTTACGGTTAATAGCCGAAGGTTTGGGGGCCAAAGTGGACTGGGACGGCAATAACCGCCGGGTTACAATTAATATAGCCGAGATCAAGCCCCTCACGGGACTTGCCAAGACAGTCAGGGATGCCGCATATAATACATCATTGGCAAAAAGCTTTGAAAGTACTTTTGACCTTCAGTTTAAACTGTCTGAATACCCGCAGCTGAACTTTATTAAGATGTCCGGTAAGCAGGACAAAGCAGGCCACAGTTATTCCAAAGGGCATGCCTTAGGCTTTGGGCTGGAAGCAATATATGCAAATCAAATGCTTTATATCAAGAGCCCGCTGTTTAACGATAAGTGGGTAGGGCTGGATGAATTTGGACCCCAGGGCAAGCAGATTGCCGAAGAGTTTAAAGGGTTACAAAATGAATATATGAAAGCCCAGGACGAACTAAATGCAGTCATCCCGGATTTTCTTACCGAATTAGTACGTGTGCTGGGTGAGCCCAAGGTTGTTGCTGAAGAAACGATTGGCGGTGTGGTAGCTCAAAAAATTGAGTTTAAACCTACCTGGGAGAGTTATCAGGAACTGAAAAAGCTTGACGGCGTAGAAAAAATAAGTAATTTAAAATTTGTCATCTGGGTTGACAAGGATGGCCAGTATTTACGCAAGATTGATTTTTATGTAGAGATTAGCGAGGCCGGGAAGTCTGGCTGGGCACATATAATCGCAGAATATGCCAACTTCAACAGTGATTCAATGCTAGAAATTCCTGCCGAAATACTTAAGAAATAGGGAAAAAGCCCCGGGAGACCGGGGCTTTCCATTAATAATTAAACAAAAAAGTAATTAATTTCTACATAATTACTACAATATGTAATAATTTTCTTGAATATTTTTTATGTATGGGTTAAAATAATAAAAGTGGTAACTTTTATTAAAAAGAGTACCTATTTTGCTTGCATACATGACAGGAGGGAAAAGGTATTGCAGAAATTTTTCCATTTTACAATTACTTGTGATGCCAGGCGACAAATACCCAAAATGATATTGGAAAGACTGGTGGAGGAATACCTTTGGCAGGAAAATGAGAACAAAAAAGGGCCTTTATCTATTAAAGAACGGGCTGGCCGGATCCAGCAATTGATTATGGCGGAAGTGGCCAGGCGGAATGCGCAGGAAGAGTTTAATAAATTTTTAAAACAAAAAGACCGGGGGCTGGAGGTCGCTAACTAGACCTCGCCTCCTTTTTTGCAGCGGTGAGGTGGAGAAAGATGAAACTTTGTCTCAAATGCATTCGTTTGCGGGAGAAACAGGCACGTATCGTTGATTTTGATATGTGCCTGTTTTTTTGTGCCATTACTATTCGCCTTTGATAACAATCTGGCCGGTATCCTGCATGCCGTGACATGAAACACAACTGCCGCCATACTTGGGACGGAAAAACATGCTCGCCGCATGGGATTTATGCAGGCGGTTGCTAAGCTTGGTCCGGTTTTCCGGAGACCTTCTGTGGCAGTCTAGACACGTTTTGGTAGTAGCGTCTGCCGGTACCGGCGGGTGGTTTTTAATCTTAGCCGCCTGTGCGTTTAGGCTGGCATCCTGCTGTTCGGTTTTTTTGTGGCAGTCAACACAACCGTTTTTGAATTTGTCTTCTTTGGTCCAGGTCGCCATTGTCCGGGTATCCACTACATCTTTGGCTTTGCGCTGGGTTTCATCAACGGCTTTCTGGGCCTGTTCCTTAGGTTGCTCTAAATCTTTTTTTGCTTGTTGCTGGCAGCCGCTCAGGAGCAGTGCCGTGATTAACAGGGTGCTGCTAAGCAGCCAAACTATTTTTTTAACCATTTATAACACCTCCGGTAATAGGATTTGTAAGTATTAGTCTGATTATGCATAAAAGTTTTTTAGCCTAATCAAATTTCCAAATTAAAGGGAAATGACGAAATTAGTCGAATGTTGTATTAACATAAAATTAACAAAATACACGGAGGTATTATGTTTAGTTTAAAGCCCAAAGAGGAATTGTTTTTTGAACTTTTTAAAGAAGGCGCAGGCATTGTTAAAGAGGGCGCATTGATGATGCAGGATATGATGACATGCTATGAATGTGTGGCTTCCCGGCTGGATGAGTTGTCGGGTTTACAGCGCCGGAACGATGAAATAACTGATACAATTATCAGGAGGTTGGATGAAACCTTTATCACTCCTTTTGACCGGGAGGATATTTATTCCCTGGCCAGAGGCATGGATGAAATTATGGACGCTATTTACAGTTGTGTTGATAAAATGGTCTTGTACAAGATTGGCCGCCCTTTGCCGGATTTTCAGGAAATGGTCGTGGCCTTTGGTAAAAATGCTGAAACCATCTCTGAAACAGTGTTGTTGCTCAAGGATGTCAAGAAAAACTACGTGGAAATCATGGCAAAATGCCAGGAAATTAAAAGGCTGGAAAGCGAGGGTGACCGGCTTTACCGCCTTGGTGTAGCCAAACTGTTCGAGGATGGGATGCCGCTTTTGGAGGTCATTAAGTGGAAAGAGGTTTATCAACAGGTTGAAAAAGCCCTGGATCGCAGCGAAAAAATCAGCAAGAAGATTCAGGGCGTGGTTTTAAAGTATGCTTAGTCTGTTAGTTATAGTGATTTTGCTGGCGCTGGTGTTTGATTTCATTAACGGTTTTCATGACACGGCCAATGCTGTGGCAGCGTCCGTCTCAACCAGGGTATTAACTCCCAGACAGGCCATTATTATGGCCGCAGTATTGAATTTTGTGGGCGCGCTGGTAAGTACCGAGGTGGCGGCTACTATCGGTAAAGGGATTGTCAACCCGCAGTTTATTACGTCCGAGGTGCTGATTGGCGCTTTGGCCGGAGCAATCATCTGGAACCTGGTAACCTGGTATTTCGGGCTGCCCAGCAGTTCTTCCCATGCCCTGATTGGCGGTATTATAGGCAGTGTGGCGGCGCAAAACGGGTTTGGGGTACTAAATTATCAGGGCCTGATGAAAAAAGTGGTTCTTCCGTTGCTGGTTTCACCGTTGATAGGCTTTGCCATCGGTTTTCTTTTGATGATTTTATTGCTCTGGATATTTAGGCGGACTTCACCGCGCAAGGCCAGCGGGCATTTTGCCCGCCTGCAGATATTTTCCGCAGCTTTTATAGCCTTTAGCCACGGTTCCAATGATGCCCAGAAGTCTATGGGGATAATTGCCGCCGCCCTTGTGGCCGCAGGCTACTTGCAGCAATTTACAGTGCCGTTATGGGTTGTATTGGCGTGTGCTACAGCCATGGCGGCGGGGACCTCAATGGGTGGCTGGCGAATTATAAAGACAATGGGCTCCAGGATCATGCGCCTGGAACCCATTAACGGCTTTGCTTCTGATACAGCTTCTTCGCTGGTTATACTTGGAGCAACCTTTTTTGGTGCGCCGGTCAGTACTACTCATGTGGCTTCTTCTGCCATTATGGGGGTCGGTGCTACCAAAAGACTTACTGCGGTGCGCTGGGGAGTAGCCCTGAATATTATCAGTGCCTGGATCATGACCGCGCCTATAAGCGCCATTTTGGCAGCATTGATTTTTTCGCTAATCAAGCTAATTACATAGTATCGGCCATTAGAGCGCTTTCCTCGCAGTTGGGGAACTTTGGACAGTCGATGCATTCCCGCCATACTTTATGCGGCAGCTTATCCTTGGTGACGATGCCAAAACCGCACTTTTCAAAAAAACCGGGTTGGTAAGTAAGGGTGAATACTTGCGGGATGCCTAAGTCTTTCGCCTCCTGCAGAAACATTTGCACTAAGGTGCGGCCGATATCCCGGCCTTTAAATTCCGGCGCAACGGCCAGCGCGCGAATTTCGGCCAGGTCTTCCCAGATGATATGTAATGACCCGACTCCGACTATTCTGTAGTTATCCACCGTCACTGAAAATTCTCTGATGCTTTCATAAAGTTTGGCCCTGGACCGGGCTAACATTAATCCTTCATCGGCATAGTGGGTAATCAGGGCGTGGATGGCTTCCACGTCCGTTATTTTTGCTTTGCGAAACAACATATGTGATTCCTCCCCCTTTTAGCTACATGAATAATTATACTACCGGCAATGCAACTTGGAAAGAGCCGGTGGCCTTTCGCGGGGGAATGGTATGAATGCGCGTGACTATTGTATCAGACAACCGGGAGCGGCAGCAAATCATCCTGCGGTCCGGCAAATACCCTGATGATGCCCCACATGCCCATCTGGATATCCCATCGGATTACGCCGGAGCGGTACATATAATCGCCGGTGAGTTTATCCAGGCCTCCGGCGCCGTAAAACAGGTCCATGTTGTTGCGGTAATTGGCCGTAACCGCATTATCGACGGCCACAGCCGGGCTGTTTGCATCTTTATTCTGCTCGCGCCATTTATAACCATGAATATGAAAACTATGGTTCCTTGGTTTATCTCCCGGCATAGCCAGCCGGATGGTTACGGGGTCACCTGCGTAAGCCCGGAATAGTGGTGTAGCCGGGTCGCCATGAATCCCGGAACTGAATATTTCCTGAATAAAGGGATGTGCTTCAAGGCGGTTGCGGAATCTCTCGGCACGGTAATTAAAGGCCTTCTGCCCCTGGTCCTCGGCGTCTTCAGGTTCGTTTTCTTCAGGTGGCACGGTATCCAGTTCAACCCGGCCGTCGGCATCAGGAAAATTTTTAATCAATAAATTGTCCGTATCGGGAATCTGCTGATCATCTTTATTCAATATAAAAATTCCGTCTTGCATGATTACCACAAATTCCCTGATGGCCGGCAAAAACGGCGGTGCAATAACGGCCTCGGCGCCCTTTTTAAGAGGTTGGCCGGTAACCGGGTGCAGCCACCTGGAACCTTCCGGCTCAACCACCAGCACCGCCCACAGGCCATGATGGCGGTGACTTCTAAGGTCCCCGTAATCCACCAGGTTAATCACGCCATAAGGTTGGTCGGCATACCAACGGTAGGTTACGGTTTCGCCGGGAGCGACGGTCTGATCCGGGTTGAAGCCCACCGTCGCCCCGTCCGAGCCCCGCACAAAGTACTGCAGCATCTGCGGGTGTAAAGAAATCCGGGAAGACGGCGGCCAAAAGGCTTCCACCGGCACTTCCGGGTGGGTATGGATGGGCAAATCTTGAGGCAGGCCGTTGCTGACGGTGATTTCGATACACTCGTTTACATTGGCCCGTAAAACCAGCGGCTCAGGGTTTTTATTACCGGCAATAATGTCCTGAACTTCATCGGCCAGCACAAAAATCAAGCCGGCAGGGTCATGATCCTCAAAGCTGTTGTAGTTAATCCGGCGTTCCAGGGCCACCAGGTGGTACTTGCGTACTCTTGCACCTTTGGGACAGGGTTTGCCTTTTTCATTGGCCGGGAGCGGCACTTCCCCGGTCCGCCGGGGTAAGGGTATGGTCCGCTTGGGCGGTTCCGGCCGGTCATCCAGCGCTAATAAATGAGGCACCTTTTGTCCGTAAACCCGGATCAAACCCCAGCAGCCTAACCAAAGGTCATCAATTGCAGAGCTGGTATAGAGCAGGTCATAATCCTTTTCTCCCTGGGGCTCTACCTCAAACTCAAAATTAAAGGCTTCGGAAATGCCGAGGGTCTGCTGCTGCTCCAGGGGGGAATGGACATCCCGCCGGTCTTTATTCCACTTGATATTGTGCACCGCAAAACTGTGCTGCTCTTCATGGGCCCCGTCAATCAAGTGGATACGCACAGGGTCTCCGGCATAGGCTTCAAAGAGGGGGGTTACCGGGTCCCCGTGCACAAAGGAGCTGAAGACATAGGCCGGATCCGGCAGACGGCGGAATTGGAAGGGTTCATTTTTATAATTATAGGCCATCACCCCGGGATCTTCCGACACACCTGGGAAGGGCGGCGGATTGAGCGGCTGGCCTTGGGCATCAAAGGCAAAGACAAAGTCATGAACAGCTAAACAGAATTCTCTGAAATCGGGAATGAAAGGATTTTTGATAATGGCATGGGCCCCGCTCCTGATCTCCTCGCCGGTAAAGGGGTCATGATAAGTGGAACCTGCCGGTTCAACAACAAGGGCCGCGAACAGTCCGTGCTGCTGATGTTCATTGGGAAACAGGTGATCATGGAAAAACACTGTTTTCAGTTCCACATCGGCAAACCAGCGATAGCGGATGGTCTGGCCGCTTGACGTACCGGAATCGTAATTCCAGCCTACATTGGCCCCGTCGGAAGCGATGGGGTCGAACTTGACGAAGTGCACGTGCATCCCGGCCTCATAAGTTCTGACCTCCAACTGGAATGGACTGGGGCCCAGCGTTTCAGGCAGCTTGTTTTCAAACAAAAAATCTATACAATCGCCGGCATTGGCCCGCAAAAACAGGGGTTCCGGCCTTTTGCGCCCCAACAATACAGCCTCTTCGTCTTCAGCCAGCACATATATCCGTCCTTCGGGGTCGAACCAGCCGGCATCATTGTAAATAAGGGGCAGCTGAATGGCCACAATATGAAATTGCCTGACGGGGGCACCCTCTGGGCAGGAATTGACAAAAGGCGCACCCGGTACAGGGTTAGGGTCAAAATTAGCTATTTCCAAAGGAGTAGGTTCCCGCAAGCCCGTTAGCGGCGGGCGCAGCGCCTTTTCGCCGGGAGTTCCGGCAAGGAAGTGGGGATAACCGGGATGTTGGGTGGTTGGTACAGGCGGTGCGGGCCGGTCTGGCAGGGGTATTAGAGCCGGCACCGGTGTGCCGTCAGGATAAAACCTGGTCCCGTCCTCCAGCCTGTCGATAGACCTGATAATTCCCCACATTCCTTCATTAAAATGGGGATAAAGGTGACAGTGATATATGGAATCGCCTCTGGTGCCCTGCAAGCTGCCGATTCCATACAGCGCGTCTATGATAAAGGTTTTCTGTGGGCTGATAGACTGGGAATCCAGCTGTTCCGAACCGACGTCATTGGATTCCCGCCGCCATTGATGTACATGCCAGTGAAAGACATGGGTTTCTTTGACCCCGCCGTGAATAAGGCAGACCCTCGCAGGGTCCCCTACATAACCCCGGAATACGGGTGTGGCCGGGTCGCCGAAAGGCCACGAATCATGGTGTACTTCTTCCCCCTGACAGCCGGGGCAGACAATTCCGTCCATAATTAAGCGCATTCGGTTTCTCATTGGCTCTGAACGGTAATTAATGGACATGGTGGATTCAGGCAGACCGGTCATGGGATTGGTGGGCTTATTCCCGTTAATGTCAAGGATCTCCGCTTCATCATGGAAGAAGACACAGAACTCCCGCCGTTCCGGCAGAAAGGGGTTATGAATATCGGCAATGGTGCCGCTTAATAACTCGGCACCGGTTTCCGGATGGGTCCAGGTGGACCCCGGAAATTCGACGATCAAAGCGCCAAACAACCCGTGGACATTGCTGCCGTCCTCCATTGCCAGGGAGTTGCCCAGGTCACCAAAATGGAACACCCCATGCAGGTCGGCAAACCAACGGTAAACAACGGTTTGGCCGGGTAATATAGTGGTGTTGTTATTCTGCCCGACAAAAGCACCGTCGGAATCCTGTACATTATATTCCACCCCATGGACATGAATAGAAGCCGGGAATGGCAGCTGGTTCTCAAAAGTAACCTCAATGGTTTCTCCCTGATTGGCCCGCAGGACCAGGGGTTCTACCAGCGTCACAGGGATATTGGGGTTATCGGCTACCAGGGCTTTTATTTGTTCTTCGTTTTCTTTGAGTATATATAGCAGACCATCAGGGTCATGATCACCGAATTTGTTATAGACAATCTTCAACTGAAGGCCTACAACGTGATATTTTCGTATTTTCATCAAGCATCATCCTAATTATCATCATCGTTGTTGTTATCGTCATCGCCATTACCATCATTGCTATCATTGTCATCATTGTCATCATTATTGTCATTATCCTCATTGTTGTCGTCATTACCATTGTCATCATCATCGTCATCATCATCTTGATCAGCTTCAAACTTGGGAATTGCGTATTCACCATCTTCAACAAAATAAGCGTCAATATTGTCAAAATGAATTCGGAAGCGGATGTTTTTTAACTGAATCGGCACGCCAAATTTAGCTTTAACCATCACAAAATCTTCTCCTACGGCTTTTACAATACCTACAATGAAAAAAGGAAAGGAAGCGAGTAAAAATAGGGCTTTTTTACCCAAGCCGGCACAAAAGTCCGCTGCTATAGTATTCATATGGCTCACTTGACAACCCACCTTTCTAGGTTAAGGGGAATCTTACATCACAATCAAAAGGCGCCACCACTACTATTCTGTCATGGTTAAAAATCAGCGGGGTCGGAAAAACAAACTCAGGGGCGTTGTGCATCCGGATTTGAACCGGGAACAGAGTAACAGTATCCTCGGTAACCCTGGTCACTTTGCCGCAAAAAATTGGCCGGAACACCTGACCCAGAATCTGCATCTGTTCCCCTGAGGTAATTAGCAAAACGCTCTTGCCTATAAACCCCTTGCACTCCTCAGATAATCCCTTATGCTTAGGACAGGACTTTTTTTGGTCATGCAAATTGATTACCTCCTTAAATTACAACATAATAATTTTTATTTATATTTTATGTATTATTTTCGATTCAGTGCCTTGTACGTAATAATAGCAATAACATGCGGCTAGTGCCCCGTCAACGCTGCGCGCTAGTTGCGTTCAAGCCAGGTGACGTATTTGCTTAGAGCCAGGTAAGTAAGCAAATATTGAGCATAGGCAAGTCCGTAAAACATCTGTGGTCCGTATACTACTAAATATGTAAACTGTAAGAGAGCGATTTCGGCCAGTAAGCTTATCAGCGCAAAAAAACAATATACAGAAACCACCTGCGTTGAGGTAAAAACTGGACAAAGAAAAAAGCAAAAAATGGGTAATACAAAAAAGCTGCGGGAAGGTTAATGCCGGCCCCCGGCAGTAGGTTTATAGGGTAATACCAAAGCTTCAGGGCTATGGAGAGACTGTCGAGCAGGGTAGCAGTGCATACGGAAAACAAGTAAGTGCTTACAAGTTTTTTCTTATGCGTTTTATCAATAAACAGTATGAAAAGTACAATTTCAATTATCAATATGCCCAGCATAATCAAATAATTTTGGTTTAACATACATTTACCCCGCGGCTTAGTTTGCGTAGTGGCGGGCAAATAATCATGAATATTAGTAGAAAAATGTCGAAATTTAGCGCACAAAATCTATATGCGTAGATATGGGAAAAAGAGAGCTAGTCGGGAGAGCGTCTGTCTGATAAAAATTTCCCATACAATTGTATAAAATAACGAAAACAAGGCGTTCAAGATCAAAAGCCGGTAAAAAACACTGCTGCCAATAGCCCCGCCAAAAACGAGTTGGCCGGCAAAATACGTCAGCAGTGCGCTGCCGGTAAAGAAAACGGTACTGCTTGCAGCTATACTGAACCATCTATTGCGGCCGGTGACCAGACCAATGGCCAGCAGCCAGCCCAGTGGAGCGGCGGTTAAAAGGAGCACCGGTATTTCCAGAGGTTGTACTAGGCCAATAATCAGTGCTGCCACTACCGTAGCGGCGATACCACCCACCGGCCGGACAACAGTGGCAATGGCTACCGGCAAGGTGCAAAAGGCACTCAAAACATGTCCGGCAGCCGGCACAAAAACCGCCGATAACTGCAGTAAAGCGGTGATGGCAGCCATTATGGAACAAATGGTAAGGGTATTGACCGGTGAAGGGTTATTACGTCGGCCTGTCATAGCAATTGCCCCCAGGGATAGAAATTAGTCCAAAAGCTATAACCATAATATGTGTAAGGTGACAGTATTGACAAAGAGGTTAATAATAATTACTATAGAAAATAATACTAATGGCGGAGGGTGTCCCTGAGTACTTTTTGGGTAAAATATATTGGCTAAATAAATATCAGGAGGTAGTAGAATGGGTACAGATGACAATTTGAAGTCGGCGTTTGCCGGGGAGTCCCAAGCAAACCGCAAGTATTTGGCTTTTGCCAGAAAAGCTGATGAAGAGGGTTACCCCGGGGTGGCCAAATTGTTTCGCGCTGCCGCGGAAGCGGAAACTATTCATGCCATGAGTCAGTTAAGGGCTATGGGGGCAGTAAAGACTACGGCAGAAAACCTGCAGGCGGCGGTAGAAGGGGAAACATACGAATTTACCGCCATGTATCCCGATTTTATTACTGTCGCAGAAAAAGAAGGGCAAAAACAGGCCCTGCGTTCCTTTGAACTGGCCAACGAGGCCGAAAAGGTCCATGCCGGCTTCTATCAAAAGGCCTTGGCAACGCTATCACAAAAGGCTGATGCAGTGTACTATGTTTGTGAAGTATGCGGCAATATTAGTGCCGACAGCGCGCCTGACAAATGTCCCATATGCAACGCGCCGGCAAGTAAATTTAAAGATGTAGGCTAACAAAGAAATCGCGCTTCTTAGCGCGATTTTTAGAACAGTCCCATCCGGCAGTAGCCGTCATGGAAGAATTTTCGGCACCATTATTTTCTTGACATAATTTAGAACGAGTGCTAGTATAATATAAAATAATAAGTTTTCCGTTTTGGAGAACGCTCTTATCCAGAGAGGTGGAGGGACTGGCCCGATGAAACCCGGCAACAGCCAGATGCCAGTATTTAGGCATTCCGGAAATGTGCCAATTCCTGCAGGATTAATTCCTGAGAGATAAGAGAGAGGGCTTTTGTATGCAACCTCTTCTTATCGGAGAGGTTTTTTATTTTTTAGACTGAAAGGGGATATGGAAATGCCGATAAAAATACCGGATAATCTGCCGGCCACAGAGATTCTAACTAATGAAAATATATTTGTGATGAGTGAAAGTCAGGCTTATCATCAGGATATCCGTCCACTCAAAATAGTGATGTTAAATTTAATGCCTACCAAGATTGTCACTGAGGCGCAAATTCTGCGTTTGCTGGGTAATTCACCGCTACAGGTGGATATTGTCTTTTTACATCCCCGGACTTATACTTCCAAAAATACGCCTGAAGAGCATTTGATAAAGTTTTATAATACTTTTGACGAAATAAAAGGCCATAAATTTGATGGCATGATTATCACCGGAGCGCCGGTGGAACAACTGGAATTTGAAGAAGTGGCTTATTGGGAAGAATTAAAAGAAATTATGGACTGGTCCGTAAGTTATGTGACGTCCACCCTGCATCTTTGTTGGGCCTCACAGGCCGGGCTTTATTATCATTACGGGGTGCCTAAATATCCCCTTGCCGACAAAATGTTTGGGGTTTTTGTCCATGCGGTTAACAAGAAAAACGTGAAACTTTTACGGGGTTTTGATGATGAGTTTTATGCGCCCCATTCACGGCATACGGAAATTCGCAGGGAGGACGTGCAGGAGATACCGGACCTGGAAATACTGGCAGAATCGAAAACTGCCGGAATTTATCTTTTGGCAACCAAAGACGGCCGGCAGATTTTTGTTTCCGGTCACTCGGAGTATGACCCGCTTACTTTAAAAGCGGAATATGACCGGGATATAGATAAAGGTCTAAATATTGCGATTCCTGATAATTATTATCCTGCTAATGACCCGACAAAGGAGCCAGTGGTAAAATGGCGGGGCCATGCTAATCTGTTGTTTTCTAACTGGCTGAATTATTACGTATATCAGGCAACACCTTATGACCTGAATGGAACTAAGTGATTGCTTTTTTTGGCGGATTTAGTTTATTATTAATTTAGTTAATAAGTTAACCTTTAAGAAGAGGGCTAATTATGCAAAAGAATTTAGAACCGCTTTGGACTAAAGATTTCACCCTGCTTTGGATTACTAATTTCCTGATGGCAGCCGGTTTCTATATCCTTCTGCCAACTATACCGGCTTTTGCTGTAAAAGTTTTGGGAGCCAGCAAAAGCCAGGTGGGTTATATCACCGGGGTTTATACCCTTTCCGCGCTGGCTATCCGGCCAATAGCCGGGTATGCCCTGGACTCTTTGGGCCGCAAGAAGGTTTATCTTTGGGCATTGGCTTTTTTTGCCCTGTTTATTGGCGTATATTACCTGGCCACCAGTTTGGTTATCCTGCTTTTTTTACGTTTGCTGCACGGGGTAAGCTGGGGGATTGTGACTACCGGCGGCGGTACAATTGTGGCTGATATAGTGCCGTCGGAAAGACGGGGAGAAGGGATTGGTTACTTTGGTCTGTCCATGACCCTGGCCATGGCCCTGGGGCCGGTGCTGGGATTACAGGTAATGGGTGACGGTCATTTTGGCCGGCTGTTTTTGTTCGCTATGCTGATGGTATTTTTAGCTTTTGTCCTAGCCGGCAGGGTCAGTTTTCCAGACATGCAGCTAATCAGACGGCCCGTTTCCTGGCATGCTTTTTTTGAAAAAAGAGTTGTCCATGTTGCCGTGCTTACATTCTTTAGTACGCTGGTTTACGGTGGGATAATCTCTTTTATTGTCCTCTACAGTGAGGAAATCGGGATTGGTAACGGCGGTTTATTCTTTCTTATTTACGCCATGGCTCTTAGTCTGATTCGGCCGCTGTCGGGCAGATTGTTTGACCGCCGCGGGCCAGGGCTGGTGTTGGGCGCGGGTTTTTTCTTATCCATAATAGGATATATTTTGCTATCTGCGAGCAACGGGCTAATTATGTTTCTGTTTGCGGCCACCGTTATGGGCACGGGGAACGGCATGGTTTGGCCAACTACTCAGACTATGGTCATTAACATGGTCGAGCCTGAGCGCCGGGGAGTAGCTAATTCGACTTACTTTTCGGCACTGGACCTGGGTATCGGCACCGGTTCCATTCTCTTAGGCTTGCTGGCAAACCGGACTACCATTGGTACGATGTATTTTGTAAGCGGGCTTATTCTCATTATTCCCCTGGTGTATTTTTTTGTTTATATGTTAAAAGACTATAATGAAAAAATAGTCCGTGGCGGCACCAATGTTTGATGCCCGCGGAATACGCAGTCGTCACCTGATGTTTGACAAGTGGCAGCATAGGGTGGAAGGGAGGTGTGTTTTATGGATACTTTGCCTTTTATTTCAGCTATTAAGGACAGAGACGAAAAGTTTTATGAATTGATGAAGTCACTGCAGGAGCTGGTTTTTGCGGAAAGTAGTTTGGAAATTAAGACCAAGCTAATGATTTCTCTGGCAGTGGACGCCAGTGTCGGGGCCGATGCCGGGGTTAAGTCTATAGCCGGCGCGCTAAGACAAATGGGTGTAACAGACGAACAGATCAACGAGGTTTTAAGAATTACTTACTTAACCAAAGGAAATTCAACCCTGATTAGCTCATTGGCAGCATTTTAAGAATATTGAATACTTAGAGGTATATACCGCCAGGGTATATGCCTTTTTTTTGTGCTGAATGCCAGGTAAACCCTAGCATAATACAAAAAATGCCCTTTCCCTCTTGTCAAAATACCAAAAAGTGCAGTATAATACACTTAGAATATTAGTATACGAAGTATAAAAAGTAACTACGTATAATAAGGGGCGGTGGCATGGCAGATATTGACCAAAGTAGCAACAGACTGGAACGGCGGAAGCAGGAAACGCGGAAAAAGATAATTGAAGCGGCCAGGGATTTGTTTGATCAACAGGGCTTTAATGCTACAACTATGGAGCAGGTAGCCGAAAAAGCCGATGTGGCTAAAAAGACCCTGTATAACCATTTTCCGGTTAAAGAGGCGATACTGGCCGAGTTTGTCCGGAGTGCGCTGGAGGCTTTAGGTCCGGCCTTAATAAACAAACTGGAGCAGCTGCCTGATACCAGGAGCCGGATTATCCAGCTGTTTACTGTGCTGCTGGAGGCGGCCGCAAAACAGGAAGATATTTTTAAGGCCTACTTCGCATACCGGATGTATAACAAATTATTGGTGGCCGAAGATAGGAGCATAAGGAGCGGCGGTCATGAATTTGGACTGGAAATAATTCAGCTTGGCCAGTACTCCGGTGAACTCCGGGCTGATTTGCCGCTTGAGTCCTACGCTAATCACCTGGAATTAGCTTTGGCCATTGTTATCATTGACAAGGTAAGGGGAAAAACTGGTCCGGCCTTGAGAAAATCTATTGAAGAGAACGTAGATATTTTTCTTGACGGGTTCAGGGAGAGAGGGAGAGATAATGGAAAATAGTTATTTTCTAACCTGGTCTGAAGCCTTTGATGCAGGCGCGGGTGCAGCCGGAGGAAAAGGTTGGAATCTTGGCCGGCTTAATAGGTATGGTTTTAGAGTGCTGTCCGGAGGGGTACTTACTGCTGAGGCCTATAATCACTTTGTTCAATTTAATGAATTGCGGCAGGGCCTGGCTGAAATTGCGGATACAGTAACAATTGATACGATAGGAAAAAAGGAGAGCGGGAATAAGCTTGCCATAGTTAGAGAAATGTTTCACAAAGGTCGTATGCCTGAAAATATACAGGCGCAACTGAAAGCCGGTTTGATTAGCCTTGGACTTGCCGATAAACCAGTGGCCGTAAGGTCTTCGGCTTCGGCGGAGGATTCATCCCAGGCTTCTTTTGCCGGGGTCCATGAGTCCTTTTTAAATGTGCAGGGTATAGAGAACATAATGACGGCTGTCAAGGGGTGTTATGCCTCCCTTTGGACGGAAAGGGCGGTTGGCTATAGAAGAAAGATGGGTATCAGTGACCAAGATGTTTTACCGGCGGTGGTTATTATGGAAATGGCGCCGGCGGTTGCCTCCGGCATTGCTTTTACCTGTGACCCCCGCACCGGTCGGGAGGATGTAATCACGGTAAACGCCAATTTCGGCCTAGGGGAATCCGTGGTAGCAGGCAGTATAGACCCTGACAGGTATTGGATACATAATTCGTCGTTCTTGTTGGAGATAGGCAGTGTAGCAATAGGGCGAAAAGAGGGGGTAACCCTGCTCCGTGAGGGTGGCGGAACAGAGTTTCGCAACACCGGCCAAACCCAGCAGAAACAAGTGTTGTCTGATAATAACATCATTAAGCTGGGTTATCTGATGCTAAGAGTTTTTGCGGCTTTGGGCAACCACCGGTTACACCAGGATGTGGAATGGGTATTTGACGGCCACGACTTTGTATTGGTCCAGGCCCGCCCGGTAACCGTCCTGCCAAGATACACCTTCCCTGAGCTTCAGGACCAGCCGGAAATATGGTCAAATTCCAATGTTAAGGATACCGTACCAATCGTATCATCTACTCTCAATTATAGCCTGACTTGGATTGGCAACTCATTTCTGACCGCTTTTTTTGCCAGGATGGATTATTCGGTGCCGGAAGGAATCAGTTTTCTCCGGTTATTTCAGGGCAGGAATTACCTTAATATGGCTGCATTTCAATGGTGTTTTTATGATTCAGTGGGTTTTTCGCCGGCTGACTTGAATAAGAGCCTTGGCGGGCATGAACCGGAAATAAAAATTAATGAGAAATGGAAGCTATCCAAAACAATAAAAAGAAAAACAAGATTACTAAAGCTTGTCCGGATAATGTCAAAAACGAAAAAGGAATCTCAGGGCGCCTTTAATAGAGTGCGTGAGCAGACAAAAACCATGCTGGACAAAGACTACCGGAATTTCTCGGCCAATGACTTTTTGGAAACGCTGCGTCAGCTTGCCTGGACAGCCGCCGAATATGCCCCCGTGGTCATGATTAATAACTCTTCCGGCTCCTTTCCCAACCTCCTGCTGGTAAAATTACTGGAAAAATCCTTCCCGCAAAAAGGTAACGCCTTAACCAATGCGCTGCTGGCCGGCTCCGCTAAAATAACCAGCGCCGAGCATGGCTACAGGCTGGTCGAATTGGCCGAAATTGCCAGAAATGAGACGGAGGCCAAAAACTATTTTGCCAAACCGGAATATAACCCCCTGGCCTGGGAAGATGAATTGCCTGCCGCGTCAGTCTTTAAACAGGGTTTCAGGGATTATTTAGATGAATACGGCCACCGGGCCATCTATGAGATGGACGTGATCAATCCCAGGTGGCGCGAAGACCCTTCTTATCCCTTGAATATCATCAGGAGCATGCTTGAGACCGCAGATCTTGGTAAAATCAAAACCTCGCAGAAAGAAAAAAGAGATCAGGCCTGGTTGGAAATTAACCGTAAACTGCCTTTTTACAAGCGGTGGATAGTTAAATACCTGGCAAAAGATATAGAAAAAAGTGTTGCCTTGCGCGAAATGGGCAAGTCAGTGGCAATTCTGATGTATGAACCAATGCGTAAGTTAGCTCAGGAGTTTGGCAGGCGGTTTAAGGAGAGTGGTATGCTTAAAGCACAGGTAGACATATACCACTGTGCATGGGCGGAATGTATTTCGGTTATATCGGGATATTGGGACGGAAAGGGGTTGGATGTCCTGGTCAGTGAACGAAAAATAACCAGAGAGGAATTGGCGGCGGTGACTCCACCCGACTTTATAATTGGGGAAACTCCGCAATTCGCCAAACAGGAATTATGTTCAGATGGCAATGCCTTACAGGGTCTGGGTGTTGCCGCCGGCAAAGCAGCCGGAAAGGCCGGCATAATAGCACACCCCAACGAAGCTGAAAAGCTTTTATCGGGCGATATCCTGGTCGCTCCTTCAACTGACCCGGGCTGGACGCCGCTGTTTTTAAAAGCTTCCGGGATAGTAATGGAGACCGGTGGATTTTTAGCCCACGGCGCTATTGTTGCCAGAGAATACGGCATCCCGGCGGTGGTCAACATACCCGGGGTGATGAAGCTAATCAAAGATGGCCAAAGTATTGTGGTCGACGGTGATGAGGGGAAGGTTTATCTTTGATGAGGCAAGCTATCGGGTACCGGCTAAGAAAAAGGGTCAGTCTTAATGCCGTGATACTCTCGTCACTTTGCGGAGCAAAAGTATTTAGTAGTCTACACTACACGACAAAAAAGGCTTCAAGGCAAAAATGCCTTGAATGCCTTGTGTCATAAGGGTTTAAATGGTGCCGAAGGCGGGAGTCGAACCCGCATGGTTTCCCGCACGATTTTGAGTCGTGTGCGTCTGCCAGTTCCGCCACTTCGGCATGTATAAAGTTGCATTAATTATTCTACCAAAGTTGTATAGCAAAGTCAAATGGAACATTAGTTCTTTTTAGTCAAAATACGGGCCGGCCGTTTTTAGCCGGCCCGTTTACAATCGCGGTTATTGTTTGGCCGGGGTGATATTTTCTGTCTTGGTTTCAAGCCACTCAACTTTGCCTGTGCCAATATGGTATTTGGCACCCACTACGGTCAGCCTCCCGTTTTCAGTAAAATGTTTTACCACCGGGCTTTTTTCAATAGTGGTTATTACTGCCCGGACATTTTCGTCGGCGGATTTTTCGACCAGGTCGGCTCCGGTAACTCCAGTAGCCTTGACTTTGTCTACTGCCGGCTGAATGATTTTGGCAATTTCGCCGATACTGCCGGGGACGGGCTTGCCCTCAACGGTTGCTTTAACCGCGCCGCATTTCTCATGGCCCATAACAACGATAAGCGGAGAGCCGAGATGTTCAACGGCATATTCAATACTGCCCAGAGCCACCGGGTCAGCAACGTTACCGGCGACGCGGACTACGAAGAGGTCACCCAGTCCCTGGTCAAAGAGTAATTCCGGCGGCACCCGTGAGTCGGAACAGCTTACAATTATAGCAAAGGGCTGCTGGCCTTTTTCCTTTAATGCTTCGCGTCTTGTACTGCTTAAATCCTTGGCAGCAAACTGACCGGTGACAAATCTGTTATTTCCTTCGCTAAGCAACTGCTTAGCGGCACTGCCTGATTTTACCCCGGCTGGTTTTGCGTTACCGGCAGAGTTGGCAGGAGCGGGGTCAACCGCTTGCTGGGAAGTGGTATCAGTAGCTTTTGGCCGGGAGGTACATGCAGAAAAAAGGACTAATGAAAATATCAAAAACGTAAGCAGTATATGCCGGGTTAATTTATAGTTCACTTAATCACCCCCTCTCCGTTTTGGAATTTTCCGATAATTACTCGTATTCGCCAGCCATATTTTATTTCCTGCTAAAAAATGGTAAGTATTAGGCTTGGCAAATGGATTTATATTACAAATGCTTATGGCCGGCCGACAGGCAGGAAAAAAACTTTTTTTGCTGAAACTAGTAGAATCCAAACATTTTAGGCTCAATAATTGATCAGGGAACTTTTTTGCAGCTAAGCACGTCAAATTAATCAGGAAAACCTTCTGAAGGGGGGAATCCCGTGAGTGTTAACGATGAGCTGCTCATCGAACAGATAAAAAACGGGCACTTGGATGCTTTTGATCAGTTAGTTACGCGGTATGAAGGCAGAGTTTATACCATTGCGTACAGATATATGGGGAATTACGCGGATGCCAGCGACTTAGCCCAGGAGGCGTTTATTAAGATTTACCGGTCTTTGGGGACATTTCGGGGCGAGGCGAGCTTTTTAAGCTGGATGTACCGGTTGGTTACCAATGTCTGTCTGGATGAATTGCGACGGCGGGGGCGGGCCAAGACGGTATCCATCGAAGAGTTGATGGAAAACAAGAAGGGGTTGATTATGCGCAGGGAAATTGCCAACAGTCGTTTGCCGGAGGATGCGGTCATCAGACGGGAATTGCAGCAGGAGGTGCAAAATGTTTTGAATTTGTTGTCTGACGAACACCGGGTGATTGTAGTGATGCGGGATATACAGGGTTATAGCTACGACGAAATAGCGCAGTTGCTGCATTGTTCGCTGGGGACTGTGAAATCTAGGCTGAACCGGGCACGGCACATTTTGAAGGAAAAACTGCTGGCCCGCAGGGAAATGCTGGTTACCGGTACCGGACAAGGTTGGTAGGGGGTGGTACAATGGATTGCAAACACATACGGGAAGAGTTGTCGGCATATATTGACGGTGTGCTTGTTGAACCATATCTGTCACAGGTGGCCGCCCATCTGGCCGCTTGTCCCGGCTGCGCCGCAGAAGAGGAGGAACTCCGGGAAGTGGTGGAGATGGTCCGGATGCTTGGTGATGTTGCCCCGCCGGCAGAATTTCGCGCTGAGGTAATGGCCAGACTGCGGGCGGAAGCAAATCTGTTTTTGGCGCGGGACAAAGCTGCGGGTACTGCCGGCTTAACTAAGTGGGGTGCCCGGTGGTGGCAGTACACAAGTTTGGCCGCAGTTCTGGTACTGGGGATTGGCATTAGTGTATTATGGGGCCAGGGGTTGCAGACCGTTCGGCAATTCGTTGGCGGAGTGGGGTCAACCCCTGACAAGGAGAACGGTCTTAATAATGCAGTAATAGTTAATAATAATGCCGCCTCTACTGATGGCGAAAAGGCCAAGCAGGAAAAGTATGCTTTTAGCGGCGCTACCAATGCCAGGGAATATAAGCCTGCCGGCAGTGCTTCGGCGCCAGGTACGGGTAAGGGTGACCCTTTAAGTTCGACAGACAGTATCAATAATGCTGCTGTTGCCGATACAACAGTTACCAGCCGGGACGCTCAGCGTAACAGTTCGCCCGCTGCCGCCGGCAATGGTATTAAAACTGACAAAACCGCTCCGGGGTATGATTTGTCAGCTAAGACGCTGCGGGGAACGGTGACCAGCAGGAGTCCGGGCAGTAAGAGCATAACCGGCGATAACAATAAAATCATTTCAGAAGGCGCGATGCAAATTGAAGTAAGTGATTTGGCGCTTGCCGTTTCACAGGTGGATAAGATTGCCGCTGAGCTCGGTGGGCGGGTGGAAGTGGATGCTTCCGCGGCCGGCTTTACAGCCGGGGCCAATAGCAGGGCAATGCGTCTCATCGTACCGGGCCGGCAGTTTGACCGGGCTGTGGCCGCCGTAAGCAAGCTGGGTAGGGTGCTGGGCAAGCAGGTTACTTCCCAGGATGTTACTGTTGAATATAACGACCTGGCAGCCCGGAACGGCGATTCGGTGATATCGGAAGCACAACTGACCCAAATGGATGAGGCTGTCAACTTTGCTACTATTACACTGGAAGTAAGGCAACGGGGGTAAAAACTACCTCCGTTTTTATTTTTGCAGGATTTTTCCTTGAATTGGTGAAAATAAAGGGAAACAGATTTATAAGGAGGACTTCCATGAGTTCGCGGGGCAAGTTTATGATTATTGACGGCAACAGTCTTATTCACCGGGCGTTTTATGCCATCCGGCCGCTTTCCACCAGTGCCGGGGAACCGACCAATGCCGTTTTCGGTTTTGCCAATATGCTTTTAAAGATTCTGGCGGATGAGCAGCCGGCCTGTATTGCCGTGGCCTTTGACAAAGGAAAAATTACCTTCCGGCATGACCATTTTGCAGCCTACAAGGCCCACCGGAAGGCAACACCGGAAGACCTGCGGCCGCAGTTTGACATAGTTCGGGAGCTGCTGCGGGCGATGCAGATACCGATTTATGAGTGTGAGGGTTTTGAAGCCGATGATTTAATCGGGACGGTTACGGCCAAGTCTGAGCAAGCCGGCTATGATAATCTGATTGTCACCGGTGACAGGGATGCTTTGCAGCTAGTGTCTAACTGCACCAAGGTTATGCTTACCCGGAAAGGCATTAGCGAGCTGGAGATTTTTGATTTGGCGGCGCTGCAGGATAAATATGGTCTGCTGCCGGAACAGGTAATAGACTTTAAAGGGTTGATGGGTGATGCTTCGGACAATATTCCCGGGGTGCCCGGCATTGGAGAAAAAACGGCCCAAAAGCTGATGTTGGAATACGGCAGCATGGAAAACCTGCTGGCCAACCTGGACAAGCTGGTTCCCAGGCTCAGGCAAAAACTGGCGGAGAATACTGATCTGGCATTATTGAGCAAAAGACTGGCGACAATTATCAGGGATGTCCCCTGTGCTATTGATCTGGCTGCCTGCAAGTACACTGCGCCGGATGATGAGGCTTTGCTGGCCCTGTTTCGCCGGCTGGAATTTCGTGGGCTGGCGAAAACCGTTACGGACCGGATGCAACAGTCTGTCCGGGCTGCAGCCGGGGAAAAAGCAGCGGTCACGACCGGCAAATATTCCCCGGTGGAGGAAGGGACTTTTTTTGGCGAATTGGCCCAAAAAAGCGGTGAACTAGCGGGTTTGGCTTATGATTTAACTGCGCCGGACCCGATGCAGGCTGCTTTGGCCGGGCTGGCCGGCAGTTTGCGGGCGGGGGAGGCGTTTTTTCTAAAGACCGGGGCAGGTTTGAACGGAGCTGATGCTGCCGACCAGGGGATGCAGACCGGTTTATTTGCTCTGCAAACGGCATATGACCCCGGGGTTGCTGAGAAACTGCACCGGATACTGGCTTCCCTGTGCATCCATGACGCTAAAAAGCTGCTGGTAAATCTCGCCGGAGCAGGGCTGCCGCCGCAGCCGGTCGGGTTTGATACTATGGTAGCGGCGTATTTGCTGAACCCGGCGGGGCAAAACCACGACATAGGTGATTTATGTGCAAAGTACCTAGACCAGACCTTGTTGCCGGGGGACGATTATAAATATACCTGTGCCCGGGCGGAAGCCACGCTGCGACTGCAGCAGGCGCTGGCGCCGCAATTGCGGGAAATGGGTATGGAAGAGCTTTTTTACCGGGTAGAGCTGCCGCTGGTGCATGTTTTAGCGGAGATGGAGGCGGCCGGCATAAAAGTTGACCAAAACCGGCTGCAGGCTATGGGCGAGGAACTTGCCGGCAGGATTGACGGACTGACCGGGGAGATCTTTGCCTTGGCCGGTGAGGAATTCAATATTAATTCCACAAAGCAGTTGGGCGTCATTCTTTTTGATAAGCTGGGCCTGCCGGTGATTAAGAAGACCAAGACCGGTTATTCAACAGATGTTGAGGTTTTGGAAACCCTGGCTCCTGAACATGAGATTGTGCATAAGATTCTTGAGTACCGGCAATTTGTCAAGTTAAAATCGACTTATGTTGAAGGCTTAAAAAATCTGGTTAATCCGGCTACCGGAAAACTACATACCACTTTTAACCAGACCATTACTGCTACCGGACGGCTTAGCAGCACCGAACCGAACCTGCAGAACATCCCAATCCGGCTGGAAGAGGGGCGGAAAATCAGAAAAACCTTTATTCCTGCCAAGCCGGCCCATTATATTGTTACAGCCGACTATTCCCAGATTGAATTACGCATTTTGGCCCATATTTCGCAGGATGAGCGTTTTATTGAGGCCTTCCGGAACAATGAAGATATTCATACCCGCACTGCTGCCGAGGTTTTTGGGGTACCGATGGCGGAAGTCACCCGGGAGATGCGGGGGCGGGCCAAAGCTGTTAATTTTGGAATTGTATATGGCATCAGTGATTTTGGCCTGGCCAGGAATATCAAAGTTACCCGGAAAGAAGCGAAACAGTATATTGAAAACTATTTTGCCCGGTACGCCGGGGTTAAACGGTATATGACCGAAATAGTTGAACAGGCCAGGGAATTAGGTTATGTAACCACTGTTTTGAACCGGCGGCGGTATTTGCCCGATATTTACAGCAAGAATTTTGCCGTGCGTGGTTTTGGGGAACGGACAGCCATGAATACGCCTATTCAGGGCAGCGCCGCCGATATCATTAAACTGGCAATGATCAGGGTCTATGATTGCCTTAAGGAACATGGGCTGGAGACAAAAATGCTGCTGCAGGTGCATGATGAGCTGCTCTTTGAAGTGCCGGCCCAGGAGCTGACGGCTGCAGTCAACGCCATCCGCGACTGCATGGAGCACGCCATAAAGCTAAGTGTGCCGTTAACTGTTGATATCAAGAAGGGTTTAAACTGGTACGACATGGAATATATTAACGTTTAAATTTTGGCTTTTTATTTGTTATAATTAGACCTGATACAGGCTTGTCAATAAGCCTGATTACATTGGATGTACTGGGGAGATGATAGAAAATGCCGGAATTGCCGGAAGTGGAGACGGTAAAAAGGTCCCTGGAAAAAAAGATTGTCGGGTGTAAATTTTCCGGGTTAAAGGTTTTTATGCCTAAGATAGTGAAGGCCGGCGAGGCAGATGAGGTGGCCAAGGCTATTGCCGGTCAGAAGATTGTGCGCATGGGCCGGCGGGGCAAATACCTGCTGGTTTACCTGGAGAATAATCTGGTGCTGGTAATTCACCTGCGGATGACCGGTCAACTGGTCTGTACACCGCGTGAGCAGGAGCTGGCCCGGCATACGCATGTCGTTTTTAACCTGGATAACGGCAGCGAATTGCGGTTTGTAGACCAGCGCCAGTTTGGCCGGATTTATCTGTTGCAGGCCAACGCCCTGGATGTGCTTAGCGGCCTGAAGAATATGGGGCTGGAACCGTTTGACCCGGCGTTTACCAAAGAGTATTTCAAAAAGCAGCTCCGCAACCGGCGCACCAAGATTAAGCCACTGCTGCTAGATCAGAGCTTTGTTGCCGGTATCGGTAATATTTATGCTGATGAAGCGCTGCACCGGGCCTTGATTCATCCCGAACGGCCGGCTTACTCGCTGCATACACGGGAAGCGTCCCGGCTTTATCAGGCCATAAAAGAGGTGCTGGAAGAAGGGATTGCCAACCGCGGCACCTCGATTAAAGATTACGTTGACGGAGAAGGGCAAGCCGGTGAAAACCAGTATCAACTCCGCGTATATGGCCGGGAGAATCAGCCCTGCGGGAAGTGCAAAAAAACCATCCGGAGAATTAAAGTCGGCGGGCGCAGTTCTTACTTTTGCGCCAAATGCCAGAAAATCTGACAGGCACAATACTGCCCCGATTCCCATATAGTGAAATGAGCGCTAGCGGGAGGAGGGGCAGCCTTGTTTTTATTGTCTGTTATTGCTTTTGCGGTGGCGTTAAGCCTGGACGGCTTCGGCGTGGGAGTATCTTATGGCATCAGGCGGATCAGGATTCCGCTTTTATCCCTGGTGGTTATCAGTCTCACTTCTTCGCTGGCAATCAGTGTTTCCATGATGTCCGGCCACTTGGTGGCCGGACATGTTTCGGCGGTAGCAGCCGAAATCATCGGGGCTGCTATTTTGATTGGGGTCGGGATATGGGTGTTGACGCAGACCTGGCACAGTCACCGGATGGATAAGGGAGTTGAAGCATTAGCTGAAGTAGTACCGGAGCCGGAAAGTGACAGACAGGTGCTCAAGATCAGGCTTAAACCCTTTGGACTGGTAATTCAAATCTTGAAGGAACCGGTTAAAGCAGACCTTGATAAGTCGGGTACAATCAGTGCTCATGAGGCTATGCTGCTGGGCCTGGCCCTGGCGATGGATGCTCTGGGAGCAGGGTTTGGTGCGGCTATGACCGGCTTTAGCCCGTTCGTGACAGTGCCTGTAGTCGGCCTGACTAAATTTTTGCTGGTGGGATTTGGCTGTATGATAGGCCGGCGCTATGCCGCAAACTGGTTGGGTGACAGGGCGGCAACTATTCCGGGCTGGGTGCTCATCGGGCTGGGGCTATTGCGGGTACTTAAGTTATAGAAAACAGCCGGGGGTATGCCCTTATGCTTCGGGGTAACAGGAACGTAGCGTGCATATATTACCGTTAAACAACATAAATTTAATGTACAAAACGAATAAAAAATTATAATATAGGAGGAGAATAATATGCCTCATTAAAAGGGAGACGATTATGTTTGTATTAGGCCTGACCGGTAATATCGCCAGTGGCAAAAGTACCGTATCGGCAATATTGAAGTCGTTGGGGGCAGCAATAATTGATGCCGACAAGGTGGCCCGGGAGGTGGTGGCACCCGGGATGCCGGGCTTACAGCTGATTATAGACGCTTTTGGCCGGGAGATATTACTGCCTGACGGCTCTCTGGACAGGGCAAAACTTGGCCGGCTGGTATTTTCAGATGCAGCGGAATTGGACAAACTTAATGCCATAACGCATCCGTTCATTTTTGAGCGGATTAACTTAATATTAAAGCAGCTTGCCGAGTCAGGTGAATTTAAGGTTGCCGTCATAGATGCACCGCTGCTCATTGAGGTAGGCCTGCATAAGACGGTTGATGAATTATGGGTGGTGGCACTGGACCCTGAGACCCAGCTCAGGCGGGTAATGGAGCGGGATAATATTTCACGCATTGCGGCAGCGGCACGCATTGCGGCTCAGCTGCCCCAACAGGAAAAAGTGCGGCTGGCGGATGTTGTAATTGATAACAGCGGTGCTCAGGAGCAGCTGCGGGCAAAGGTGGATAGCCTCTGGTACCGAATTTCGGGTGACAATAAGGCGGAGTGATTAATTTGTATATAAATCTGCATCGGGTTAAGCAGCGGCTGAAATGGCTTTTGCCGGTGGTGATTATTACGCTGGTGCTTACAAGTAACTGGTTTTGGCGTTTTTTCTATCCTTTCGGCTATCAGGATATGGTTTTGCGGGAGGCCCGCGTTAGCAGCCTGGATCCTTATTTGGTGGCCGCCCTGATCCATACCGAAAGCAGGTTTTCCGCTCGGGCGGAATCGGGCCGGGGCGCCCGCGGTGTCATGCAGATTATGCCTGATACCGGAAGATGGGCGGCAGAACGGATGGCGATACCTGATTTTAACCCGGATATGTTGTTTGAACCGGCAATAAATATAAAAATAGGCTGCTGGTATCTGGCCGATTTACAGCGCGAGTTTGGCGGCAACATGATTATTGCCCTGGCTGCATACAACGCCGGCAGGGGGAATGTAAAGCGGTGGCTGACGGAAAATATCTGGGATGGCCAATTGGCATCGGTTGATCAAATACCTTTTCCCGAAACCAGGAATTATGTAATCAATGTGACGAAGAGTTACCAGAAATATAAAACACTTTATGATGAAGTGGACACTAATTTGCAGGAAAAAAATTAAAACCTGTCGAATTTTCGTTTTATGTAATCCCGGTTTAATTTTCCAGTGATGAAAAATTGGAGGCGGGAAAATGAAGCGAAGTATTCGGTCAGGTTTATTTTTTACACCCGAGCTCTTCTGGCAGCTATCCCCAAGCTTGATGAGCAAAGAAAAAAACCGCCGGCGGCGGCCATTTGCGCTGCAAAAGAGCCGGTGCTAAAGGAAATTTTATCCGGGCACGCGGTAGCTTGTCATATGTTATAATTACTTAGTGAAAAAACGGTATGATTTGGGGGAAATATGAACAATAAGCTGTGTGAAAAGTGCTGCCGCCAATGTAAGCAGACCGGCGCCGTAACAGTGCTAGAATGCCGGCACTTCAGGCCCAAACCGGTGCAATTGGAGTTTAAGTTCAAATCAGCCGGTAAAGCAGTGCATGCGATAAAAAAGACCAGTGCGTTAAAAAAGACTGCGGATGAAGAGCGTCAGGGCAGTTAATAACTGACAATAGGCACTGCCGTTTTGATGGGGTACCCGGTACATTTTGTTGATTTCCAGTTGTAACGCCGGAATCCTAAGCTCCCTGGCGGCGAATAGGGCGATGATTTTTTCGTTGGCTGTAGAAAAATAATTATGGGAAATCCGGGAAAGGCCCGCATCCTCTAGAGATTTGACAAGTCTCGGGAGGATTTTATTTTGGCCCAGGAGAGACACGCCGTTGACAGAGCCGATATCGATGTCAAAGTCATGTTCCCTGGCCGCCCCATGCAGGTCGAGGATGAGTCCGAGCTCGTGTTGGCGGCTAATGTCGGCCAGGAAATCTTTATAAATACAGGGATGGTCAAAGTTTGGGTCACCGCCGTAGAGTTTGGTCACTGCTAAAGCATGGCAGCCGGTCAGTTGGTTGAGCAGGCAGGCGATGCTGCCGGTGAATTCGTCGGAAGGTTTAATTTTCTTCTGGCGGTAATGGCGGACGGCATGGGGCGCAGAAACCAGCACCGGTATTTGGCCTGGTAGATACCTGAAGGGTGACGTTTTTTTGGCATCGTGACGCCGGTCAGTTTTTACAAAGTGAATCCGTTCAACAGCCGCCGCTTCCAGGTGAAGTTTTTTATGATATAGGTCGGACATAAGGTCCCTGGAGTTTTGCATATATTCCTCCGTTAAATGTTTTCGACCGCCGGGGATAATTTCCTGCAGCAAGTCTTTTTGAGTTTGCATATAAAATTCGCCACCGGGGGAAAAATATGCATAAAAGGAGTGATGATTTTGGCCAGTCCAAGAGTTA
>CAZWUW010000039.1:0-27939 GCA_964636895.1 uncultured Eubacteriales bacterium | reverse complement strand
AGTCAACACCAATCTTGACGTTTTCCTCCAGCAACTGCTCAATAATCTCGTCGCAGAGGAACAGCATCAGACCTTTGCCCATCATATCATCAACAATTTTTCTGGCCAGCTTGCTGTCCTTGGCGCGCCCGACGATAACAGCTACGCCCGGGATGGTCCAGTCCACCATCTTGATACCGTAAGAACGCACCACCGGATCACCAAGAAAACCGGTCCATGGTTCAGAAAATCTTTTGTTATCTTCATCAAAACCGATATATTGAATAGCCTCAATGATATCGGCAGCATACCAGGTAGCCTCACCGTTTAGCCTGTATTGCTCAAAAGTAAGGTCTTCGGTGATATTGTTGCGCATCCTGTTCAATACAGGAACCATGTCCCCCAGTGTCCTTATTTCTTCCCCGCTCATACAACGAATTACGGGAAGGAAATATGCCGTATCAGGATAACCGACCGGTTTATCCTTACCGTATTCTTTTATCGCCTGAGTCAGCAGGATTTCAGCGTAGCTCACTGCAGTGATGGCACCTTTATAAGCTCTTCTAAAAAGCTTGACAGGTTCTTTGCCTGCCATCACCTTGTCCGCATCAATATATATTTGATCAAAATTAAATTCCTCTAACATCTTGCTTCCTCCTTTCAATTTTTTTAATAATTCCTGCAAAGTTCGTTTTCAAACTTTTCCGCAGCCTTTTTATGCACACCAAGTTTCCAGGTCCGATACTCCAGGGCACTTATTAGTTTTTTGGCGGCTGCTTTGTGATCAACTTCAAATATGAAATAACCGCCATAAACATCACTGGCAATCTGAGTAGCAATACTGTAGAACAAATCACTGCCCTCCACCGGTGGAAACACACCTACATGGGTGGGCAGCCCTAAGGTAATGGCCCAAAGACCAATGGCTACCGCTTTGCCACTCATGGCCTCAGGGGCAGACGCTACAAAAGGCACTTTCGGTGTATCCACACCCATTTCATTGGCCATATCCATCAATAAGTCCGAGGCCCGGGTATTGTCCACACAGGAACCCATATGTAGAACGGCCGGCAGGTTGTCCGGCAGCCCGGTTTTACCGTCAAACTGACTTAAGAAAGCGTTCAAGCCATCGCCGCACAATTCGTCCCGGTTGGCTGGGTCCAGGAGGCCCAACTTGGCAAAAGACTGGGCGGCACAGCCGGTGGCAATAACAAAAACGTCATTTTTCAATAATTCCCGAACGATTCCGGTATGGTTCTCATCCTGTACCCCTTTAAGGTTGTTACACCCGGCCATCAAAGCCACTCCCTTGATTTGCCCGGAGGAAATTGCATTAGTAAGCACTTTTACGGGTTTCTGGTGATTAACCCCGGCAAAAATATTGTAAATGGCTTCCAGGCTAAAACCAGCCACCACCCTGTTTTTTGTTTTGGGAACATACACTTTAGCCATATCCCGTTCTTGATAAGAAGCAATAGCCAGGCGCACGATTTCGCGGGCATCTTCTATAGCAGTACTTACATTAAAAGCTAAGTGCATGGTGCCCGGCAGCTTGGCAATGGGCTGAGTGGTAATAATTTTAGTATGGAAGCATTTTGCAGCTGTAACGAGGCCTGGCATAATGCACTGCACGTCAACTACCATTGCGTCGATAGCGCCGGTTGTAATAGCCAGTTCCTGAGAGCTAAAGGAGGTAGCAACAGGTACGCCCTGACGCATCAAAACCTCGTTGCCGGTGCAGCAGATGCCCGACAATTGTATCCCCGCGGCTCCGGCTGCCCTGGCCTCATCTTCAAGCTGGCGGGCGGCAGCGACTATCATTTCACTGAGCAGCGGGTTATGTCCGTGCAAGATTATATTGACTTTGTCTGGGTTAATAACGCCTAAATTGGCTTCTGAAACGATGGGTTTTGGGGTGCCAAAGAGAATGTCGGAAAAATCGGTGCCAATATGCATGCCGGTAAAATCCGACAAAGCAACGCGAAGTGCACTGAAAGTAATGTTCACCGGATCATTATCCTGCCCTACATGGGCCTGGGCCAGTAGGTCGGCCAAAGCGGACTGAATGCCATTGGGCGTGATATTGCAGGCTCTGGCCTTTTTAACCCGGTCGGCGGTAACTGTTTTGGTAAAAAATTTGCACTCATCTTCACCGGTGAGGATTTTGAAATCATCCAGGGCCTGCAAGGCCAGTTCCTTGGCAATTTGCTCATCAGTTCTGCCGTCAGTGTTAATCCCCTGCCGTCGGGCAACGCTATGTAGTTTCTTAACATCAGTAATCTTATAGTCCCGTGTCTTACCCTCGGCAGCCTCCAGCACAGTCTGGGCAATATGCCGGGCATGCTCGCAATGAGCTGCAGCCCCGGTCAGCGCGAGGGTGCCGGTGCTCCTGGCAGCAATAGTCCAGGCATCCGCCCCGCAAATACCTTTGCTCTTTGGACCGGTATCAGTAGTTACCCGACAGGGCCCCATCATACAGAACCGGCAGCAAGTACCCTTATAACCAAACTGACACTGAGGTTGCTGGGCTACGGCACGGTCAAAAGCCGTAATAATCCCTTGTTCCTGAGCTTTTTCAAGCATTTCAAGGGCCGCCGGATCAGATGAGCGCTTAACATTCTTAGGTTCAAAAACCCTTGGCGCTGCCGACGGTCTAGCAGTATGGTTAGGGTCTCTAAATCTTGGCATTAGTAAAACCTCCTCGATTATTAGTTATCTTTTTTCAGGCAAAAGAATTGTGAACCTTACTAATCACCTCCATTGCTTGCTGTACTTCGACTAAACTCCGTCCATTGCTCGGACTATACATATATGTTATTTTGTAATTTTTAATACATAAAATATTTTTATAATACATGTATTTGCTTAAAAAAATATAATTAACTAATATTTCAAAGCTCTTTTTCGACTTCTTCCATAGCTCTTAATAATACACTAAGTCCGGAAATAATCTGCACCCGAATTTCCTGAGGAATCTTGTCAAAAGTTGAGGCGGAAACCTGAAAATAGAGTTCCCTCAGTTTTATTACCGTGCTAATTCCTTTTTCTGTAAGCTGCACCTCAACTACCCGCCGGTCTTCTTCATTACGTATTCTGTCAATATACCCGTCACGGACAAGGTTATCCACTACCCTGGTCATTGTGGTCTGCGTTACTTTTAACGCCCCGGCCAATTCATTCATAGCCATTATTTTATGGTCATAAAGAGTTAACAAGGTATAGCTCTGAGGTACTGTCAAACCAAATTTATTTACCTGTATTTTTTCAAAGGACCCGAATAACCGAGTTGACTTTGAAAACAAATTACTAGCCTGCTCAATAATTGTGCTGTCATTCATTTGACCACCTCTAAAATTATTGCACTATATTACTATTGTATAATGAAAATATTTTTTTGTAAATAATTCTTTTTATGCTTCCTTTTTTTCCGCGTTTTTCTGTAGTTTCAGCAGACCATAGGCAATACTGTCCACCAGAGCCTGCCAGCTGGCTTCAATAATGTTTTCGGAGACCCCAACCGTGCCCCAGGTATCATGTTTGTCATGGGTCTCAATTAATACCCGGACCTGTGCTCCGGTGCCCAAATTGCCATCTAAAACCCGTACCTTGTAGTCGGCCAGACGCATATCCCTGATGGCCGGATAGAAACTCTCCAGGGCCTTCCTGAGCGCGTTATCGAGAGCATTCACCGGACCATTGCCCTCTGCTGCCGTATGGACAATTTCGCCGCCCACCCGCAGCTTAACCACAGCCTCGGAATGCAGGGCATGGTCTTCCTTTTTTTCCAGGATGATGCGCAGAGCTTCCAGCCTGAATGGTTCATGATAACCGTTAAAGGCTTTTTTCAGCAGCAGTTCAAAGGAAGCCTCCGCACCTTCAAACTGGAACCCCTGATGCTCTAAATCCTTGATTTGTTCCAGCACCTGTTTGGTTTCCGGGTTAGTATGGTCAAAATCCACATCCAGGGCCAATTCTTCCGCTTTATAAATAATATTGCTCATCCCCGACAGTTCCGATACCAGCACCCGGCGGACATTTCCCACCAGTTCAGGCCGCATATGTTCGTATGTCTCAGGGTTTTTTAACAAAGCACTGACATGAATACCGCCTTTATGGGCAAAGGCGCTGTTGCCTACAAAAGGCTGATGAGTATTGGGATGCATGTTAGCCAGTTCGCTGACATAGCGGGACAGTTCCGTCAAACCCGGCAGGTGTTCCGGGTCAAGGCAAGCTATCCCCATTTTGAGAGCCAGGTTAGGGATAACCGAACACAGGTTGGCATTGCCGCAGCGTTCCCCAAATCCGTTTATCGTCCCCTGTACCTGGACCGCCCCCGCCTTAACGGCAATAAGCGAGTTAGCCACTGCCAGGTCACAGTCATTATGAGCATGCATACCCACCGGTGTACTTAGCCTGGCGCATACTTCGGTAACAATAGCCTGCACTTCCATGGGCATACTGCCACCGTTGGTATCGCACAAGCAAATCAAATCCGCGCCCGCTTCCTGTGCTGCCAAAATCGTGGACATGGCATAAAGCGGGTTGTTTTTGTAACCGTCAAAAAAATGCTCGGCGTCGTATATTACCTCCAGTCCCCTGGACTTGAGGTAAGTTACCGAATCTCCGATCATTTTCAGATTTTCTTCCATGGTAGTTTTCAGGGCATGCGTGACGTGAAAATCCCAGCTCTTACCAAAAATACAGGCCGCCTGTACACCGGCATCCAGTATAGACTGCATACTGGCATCCTTAGCCACCGGGATACCCGGTCTGCGAGTACTGCCAAAGGCGGTAATTTTCGCATGGGCCAGAGAATAATCCTTTATACGCCGAAAGAACTCCATGTCTTTGGGATTAGAACCCGGCCAGCCGCCCTCTACATAATGAATACCCATTTTATCCAGCTTTACGGCAATTTTCAGCTTGTCATCCGCCGACAGGGAAATGCCCTCGCCCTGGGTCCCGTCCCGCAAAGTGGTATCATAAAGGCTTACTCCCGGCATTGTCATTTCTCCTTTTCACGAAAATTACTATTGGGGCAGGATGGCCGCGCTGATAAGGTCACCCATTTCCACCGTGTTCACCGGCTTGCCGCCTTCCTGCATGATATCCGGTGTCCGATAACCTTTGTTAAGAGTATTGATTACGGCGCTTTCAACTTCCACTGCTTCTTTTTCCAAATTAAGGGAATAACGCAACAGCATGGCCGCAGACAAAATCGTAGCCATAGGATTGGCTTTTTTCTGTCCGGCGATATCCGGTGCAGAGCCGTGGCTTGGTTCATACATACCCACTGCGCCGCCCAGACTGGCGGATGGCAGCATGCCGATAGAGCCGGTAAGCATGGAGGCCTGATCTGAGAGGATATCCCCAAACATATTATCAGTCACAATGGTATCAAACTGTTTTGGCCACCTGACCAACTGCATGGCACAGTTATCGACATACATGTGAGTCAGTTCCACATCCGGATAATCCTTAGCCAGTTCAATGACCGTCTCCCGCCACAACCGGGAGCTTTCCAGCACATTGGCCTTGTCAACGGAGCACAGCCGCTTGGCACGCTTGCGGGCGGTTTCAAAGCCCAGCCGGACTATGCGTTCAATTTCTTCGGTGGTATATATCAGAGTATCAATAGCTAGCTGGCCGGTAGCGGTTTGCTCCCGCTTTTTCTCACCAAAATACAGGCCGCCGGTAAGTTCCCTGATAACCATGATGTCAATTCCACTAATGAATTCTTTTTTCAGCGCCGAAGCATCTGCCAGCGCATCGTATAACACGGCCGGGCGCAGATTGGCGTATAAGCCCAGTTCCTTGCGCAAAGGCAGCAGAGCGCCGACTTCCGGGCGCAGGTGCACCGGAATATTATCCCATTTCGGCCCGCCAATTGCGCCTAACAGAATGGCATCACTGTTTTTGCACAGTCTCAGCGTTTCCTCAGGCAGCGGATGTCCCACGGCATCGATGGCCGCTCCGCCGATTAAAGCTTCGGTAAATTGGAATTCATGGTTATATTTTTTTCCAATAGCCTCCAAGGCTTTAACCGCCTCGGGCACAATTTCCACTCCGATACCGTCACCAGGCAATACAGCAATTTTATACATTTTTTTGCACCTTCTCCCGCACGTAATTGATCAACCCGCCGGCGTTAATCAGTTCCTGCATAAAGGGCGGAAAAGCTGTTGACTTATATTCCGTACCCTTGGTCAGGTTGGTGATTATACCGCGGTTGACATCTATTTTAACCTCATCGCCTTGCTCAATGCCATCCACCGCTGCCGGGGACTCAAAGATGGCCAGACCGATATTAAAGGCATTACGGTAAAATATCCGGGCATAAGATTTGGCTATAATGGCCGTAATTCCGGCCGCTTTGATAGCGATGGGGGCGTGTTCCCGGGAACTGCCGCAGCCAAAATTCTTATCCGCCACAATGATATCGCCGGCCTTTACTTTTTGCGGAAATTCCGGGTCGGCGTCCTCCATTACATGTTTAGCCAATTCAGCCGGGTCAGAGGTATTCAGGTAACGGGCCGGAATGATGGCATCAGTGTCCACATCGGCACCGAATTTCCATGTGCTTCCCTTAATCTCCATTTATTCCACCTCCTCAGGGCTGCCGATACGGCCCAGAATAGCCGAGGCAGCAGCAATAGCCGGGTTAGAGAGGTATACTTCGCTTTCGGGGTGGCCCATCCGACCGACAAAGTTCCGGTTTGTAGTGGCGATGGCGCGCTCACCCTTGGCCAGAATACCGGCATGACCGCCCAGGCAGGGTCCGCAGGTCGGGGTACTGACAGCAGCACCGGCATCAATAAAAATATCAAAAAGTCCTTCATGCATTGCCTGTTTATAAATAGCCTGGGTACCCGGAAAAAATAGCAGCCTTACATCCGGGTGCACTTCATGGCCTTTGAGAACTTCCGCGGCTATCCGCAGGTCTTCTATCCGGCCATTGGTGCAGGAACCGATAACAGCCTGATCAATTTCCACCGTGCCCACTTCGCTTATCGGTTTAGTATTTTCCGGCAGGTGCGGGAAGGCTACCTGGGGTTCGATGTCGGCTACATCGTATTCATAAACTGCGGCATACTTGGCATCCGCATCGCTGTCATACAACTTATAAGGGCGTTTGGCCCTTGCCTCCACATAGTCTACTGTGGTCTGGTCCGGTGCCACAATGCCGTTCTTGCCGCCCGCTTCAATGGCCATGTTGGCCATAGTGAAACGGCCGTCCATGGACAGGTTGCGGATAGCGGAGCCGGTAAACTCCATGGCCTGATAAAGGGCACCGTCCACACCAATGTCACCAATAGTGTGCAGGATGAGGTCTTTGCCGCTCACCCACTTGTTCAACTTTTCACCATTGTAAACAAATTTGATGGACTCCGGTACCTTAAACCAAACCTCGCCCGTAGCCATACCGGCGGCCATGTCGGTACTGCCTACCCCGGTGGAAAAGGCACCCAGGGCACCGTAGGTACAGGTATGGGAATCAGCGCCGATTATCACATCACCTGGCAGTACTATGCCCTGCTCAGGCAACAGACAGTGCTCAATGCCCATCCGGCCGACTTCAAAGTAGTTGGTCAGCTCGTGCTTTTTGGCAAAATCACGGAGCATTTTGGCCTGCTCAGCCGACTTAATGTCTTTGTTGGGCGTGAAATGGTCCGGCACCAGAACAACTCGCTCTTTGTCAAAAACATTCGGCACCCCAATTTTTTCAAACTCCTTGATGGCCACCGGCGCTGTAATGTCATTGCCGAGCACCACGTCCACCTTGGCATTAATTAGTTCACCCGGCGCCACCCGGTCTTTGCCGGTGTGGGCGGCCAGGATTTTTTCCGTAATAGTCATGCCCATAATCTTCACCTCTTGTTTTAATTACTGTCTGCTGCTTAGATCCCCTTATCGCCGGCGGCGTCTTCCGTCCCAACTTCAACCGCCTGCCGGTCAAAAACCACTTTGTTAATAGCGTTCAGATAGGCTTTGGCGCTGGCTTCCAACACGTCGGTGCTGACTCCACGGCCCAGGTAAACTTTTTTCTTATTGCCGTTGGGTTGTAGCTTTACTGTCACCTCACCCAGGGCGTCCTTGCCACCGGTAACGGCATGTATGTTATAAAGCAGCAGGGTCCCGGATATCCCGGTAATCTTATCCATGGCTTTGTATATGGCATCCACCGGTCCGTCGCCGCAAGCCGCCTCTTCAAAGTTTTCATTCCCTTTGATTAACCGCACCGTGGCGGTAGGAATAACCGTGGAACCGCTGGAGATATGGTGATACTCCAGCTCATAGGTTTCCGGTATGCGCTTGATCTCTTCATCAACAATGGCCACCAGGTCTTCATCGGTAACCTCTTTTTTCTTATCTGCCAAAGCTTTAAATCGTACAAAAGCCTTCTCAATCTCATCTTCGCTTAAGTGAAAGCCAAGTTCCACCAGCCTGTCTTTGATAGCATGCCGGCCGGAATGTTTACCCAGCACAATATTATTAATATTCAGTCCGATTAAGGCCGGGTTCATGATTTCATATGTACTGCGTTCTTTGAGCACCCCGTCCTGATGGATACCGGATTCATGAGCAAAGGCGTTTTTGCCTACCACCGCCTTGTTTGGCTGCACCTTCATCCCTGTAAGGTTGCTGACCATCCGACTGGTACGGTAAATCTCCTCAGTTCTAATTCCGGTAACTTTTTCAAAGTAAGATTTTCTGGTATATAAAGCCATTACCATTTCTTCCAGAGAAGAGTTGCCGGCCCGCTCACCAATGCCGTTTATAGTACACTCCACCTGCTGTGCTCCGTTAGCAACGGCAGCCAGGGAATTGGCCACCGCCAGACCAAGGTCATTATGACAATGAACACTGATCACAGCACGGTCAATATTAGGTACAGTATTAATGATATCTTTGATAAACTGCCCGAACTCTCCCGGAGTGGCATAACCTACGGTATCAGGGATATTGACAGTAGTGGCACCGGCATTAATGGCCGCTTCCACTACCCGACAAAGGAAGCCAATTTCACTGCGAAAAGCATCTTCCGCTGAGAATTCCACATCTGTGGTGTATTGCCGGGCATGCTTCACCGCCGCTACAGCGGCTTCCAGCACCTGTTCCCTGGTCATTCTGAGCTTATGCTGCAAATGTATATCTGAAGTGGCCAGAAAAGTATGGATACGGGGCTGTTCCGCATTTTTCAGAGCCTCCCAGGCCCGGTCGATATCTTTTTGGGAAGCCCGCGCAAGACCGGCAACAGTTACCCCTTTGACACTTTCGGCCACCGCCTTGACAGCATCAAAATCTCCCGGAGATGCGATGGGAAATCCCGCCTCGATAATATCCACACCCAACTTACACAATTGTTGGGCAATCTCAATTTTTTCCTGGGTATTGAGGCTCACTCCCGGAGACTGCTCACCATCCCGCAGAGTGGTATCAAATATGTACACCCGGTTGCTCATTATCCAACCCCCTATTCTCTACACAAAACTACTCTGAGCTGCTATCAAACACCTCATTGATGGGACAGCCGGCCTTAACCATGGGGTAAACGTTTTCGTCCGGTTTTATGATGCAATCTACAAGTACCGGTCCGGCAGCGCTTTTTGCCTGTTCCAGGGCTGCCCGCAATTCGCCGGCGGCTGTTACCCGGATGCCTTCAGCATCATAGGCCTGGGCAAATTTAACAAAATCCGGATTCTTTTTAAAATCCACTCCGAAATAGCGTTTCCCGCAGTAGAATTCCTGAAGTTGACGGACCATGCCTAACCGGTGGTTATTCAAGAGAATTATTTTAAACGGCAGTTCCTGTTCCACGGCAGTGGCAAACTCCTGCATACACATCTGAAAGCTGCCGTCACCGGTGACCAGATAGACATCTTTAGCCGGTGCGCCTAGTTTGGTGCCAACTGCAGCGGGCAGGCCAAAACCCATGGTACCCAGGCCACCGGAAGTAATCAGCGCTCTGGGTGTCTTGAATTTATAAAACTGTGCCGTCCACATCTGATGCTGCCCAACATCGGTTACTATTATCGCCTCGTCGCCGGCGATATCCATCAAGGTTTCAATCACAAACTGCGGGCGCAGCATTTCATCCGCAGCGTAGCGCAGCGGGTACTGCTCGCGCCAGGCATTTATCCGGGCCAGCCAGTCCCGGTTATCCCTTTGCTCCAATATAGGTAATAAAGCGGAAATAATATTTTTTACATCCCCCACTATAGGCAGGTTTACGCGTATATTTTTGCCAATCTCGGCAGGGTCAATATCCATATGGATAACCGCCGCCCGGGAGGCAAAAGTGGAAAATTCGCTGGTTACCCGGTCATCAAACCGAACCCCGATAGCAATCAACAGATCACACTCGGTCACGGCCTGGTTGGCATACCTGGAGCCATGCAGCCCGACCATGCCAAGGGCCAGCGGATGATCACCCGGGAATCCGCCCAGTCCCATCAAGGTGTTTACTACGGGGGCATTAATGATTTCGGCCAGGGACAGCAGTTCAGTAGCTGCACCGGCAGCGATTACCCCGCCTCCCGTATAAATAACTGGCCGCTCAGCTTGCGCGATAAGCTTAGCTGCTTGCTTTACCTGTGAAGGATGGCCATTGTAGGTAGGTTTGTAGCCCAGCAGCTTCACCCGTTCGGGTGGATGGAAAGATATTTTTTCGGTCAGCACATTTTTTGGCAAATCAATCAGTACCGGCCCCGGCCGGCCTGTAGCAGCTATATGAAAAGCCTGCCTGATAATGGCAGGCAATTTCTTTGCCTCTTTGACCAGGTAATTATGTTTGGTAACCGGAATGGTGATGCCCGTGATATCCACTTCCTGGAAAGCATCGGTGCCAACCATAGTGGTAGGCACCTGACCGGTAAAAACCACCATCGGCACGGAATCCATATAGGCATTGGCAATTCCGGTAACCAGGTTTGTCGCCCCCGGGCCGGAAGTAGCCAGACAAACGCCCACCTTACCGGTGACCCGGGCATAACCGTCGGCGGCATGAACCGCGCCCTGCTCGTGCCGTACCAGCACATGTTTTATATGCGCATGATACATGGCATCATAGACAGGCAAGATATTACCGCCCGGGTACCCAAAAACCAGGTCCACCCCGTGCTCCTGCAGACACTTAACCAATGCTTCAGCCGCTGTAATCTGCATACCGCTGCCCCCTTTAATTTTCTACTTCTTTTGCAGCCAGGGCATCATTGCCCGCAGTTTCTTGCCAACTACTTCTATATCATGCTCCGCTTCATTCTTACGAATTGCGTTAAAGACCGGACGGTTGACCATGTTTTCCAAAAGCCACTCCCGGGCAAATTCGCCGGACTGGATTTCGGCCAGCACCTGACGCATTTCCTCCCTGGTTTCTTCGGTAATGATACGCCGGCCCACCATGTAATCACCATATTCGGCAGTGTCACTGATGGAATAACGCATATAGCCCAGGCCACCCTCGTAAATAAGGTCAATAATAAGTTTCAGTTCGTGTAAACACTCAAAATAAGCCATTTCAGGTGCATAGCCGGCTTCCACCAGGGTGTCAAATCCGGCTTTGATAAGTTCGGACACGCCACCACAGAGCACAGCCTGCTCGCCGAAAAGGTCGGTTTCGGTTTCTTCGGCAAAGGTGGTTTCAAACACACCTGCCCTTGTACAGCCAACTCCCTTGGCATAGGCCAACGCCAGCTCCTTGGCTTTACCGGAGGCATCCTGATAAATAGCAATAAGTCCGGGCACACCGGCACCTTCCTGGTATGTACGGCGCACCATGTGGCCGGGGCTTTTGGGAGCTACCATGAATACGTCAACATCGGCCGGTGGTACAATCTGGCCAAAATGAATATTAAAACCATGGGAGAAGCAAAGGGCTTTGCCTTTGGTCATATGCTCGGCAATTTGACTGTTGTAAATGGCGGCCTGGACCTGGTCAGGGGTAAGCATCTGAATTACATCTGCCTTAGCGGCCGCTTCACTAACCGCAAACACTTCAAAGCCTGCCGCCACCGCCTTGTCCCAGTCCGGCAAATCCCGGCGCAAGCCAATAATCACCTGCAAACCACTGTCTTTCAGGTTCTGCGCCTGGGCATGGCCCTGGCTGCCGTACCCAATTACTGCAATGGTTTTCCCCTGTAATAATTTTAAATCAGCGTCATTGTCATAATACATTTTTACCACTTTATTCGTCCTCCTTATTTGAATTATTATTTATAGAAGTCATTTTACTTCCTCTAAGCATAGCCACTTTGCCTGTCCGAACCAGTTCCTTGATGCCAAAGGGGTTAAGTGATTCGATGATTGCATTTATTTTGCCTTCATCACCGGTACACTCAATCATCAGCGTTTTACGTCCAATATCTACGATACGGGCCCGGAAAATATCCACTATCTGCATGATTTCCCCCCGCACCGCAGGGTCTGCGCTCACCTTCACCAGCACCAGTTCCCGGTCCACATACTGTTCCGAAGTTACATCGTTAATCTTGATTACGTCGACGAGTTTATGCAGTTGTTTGGTTACCTGCTCCAGCACGGTGTCATCGCCGCCTACAACAATGGTCATGCGGGAAATTTGCGGGTTTTCCGTGCGGCCCACGGTCAGGCTGTCTATGTTGTAACCCCGCCTGCTGAACAAACCGGCCACTCTGGTTAGTACCCCAGGATTGTTCTCTACTAATACGGCAAGTATGTGTCGCATCTTATTCCACCCCCATCATCTTATTGATGGCCCCGCCCGGCGGCACCATCGGCAGAACATTCTCGTCCGGGTCAACAATGAAGTCTATTAAAACAGGCTTTTGCACTGCTATAGCTTTTTCCAAGGCCGGCCCGACATCACCGGCCTCTGTCACCCTAAGACCTACAGCTCCATAAGCATCAGCCAGCTTGACAAAATCCGGTCCGGTGATGATGGTGGATGAGAACCGTTCATCATAGAACATTGACTGCCACTGCCTGACCATACCCAGTCGGTTGTTGTTCAGGATAGCCACGATTACGGGTATGTTATAGTAAACTGCGGTGGCCAGTTCCTGTATGTTCATCTGAATGCTGCCGTCACCGGCAATATCTATGACAGTATCCTGAGGCCGGCCCACCTTGGCCCCGATAGCTGCCGGGAAGCCGTAGCCCATAGTCCCCAGCCCGCCGGAAGAAATAAAGCTGCGGGGCTTTTTGTAGGTATAATACTGCGCCGCCCACATCTGGTTCTGACCAACCTCGGTGACTATCACCGCGTCTCCTTTGGTAACCCGGTTGATTTCTTCAACAATAAACTGGGGTTTTAACTTGCCTTCCCGGCTATACTGTAACGGATGTTTTGCTTTCCATTCATCGATGCGCTCCAGCCAATCGTTGGCATCTCTGGGCTCCACCTTTTCAATGAGTTCCTGCAGAACTATTTTGGTGTCTCCGACTATTGGCAGGTCAACCCGGACAATTTTACCGATTTCAGCCGGGTCAATGTCTATATGAATGATTTTGGCCTGGGCCGCAAAGGCATCAACCCGGCCGGTAACCCGGTCATCAAAACGCGCCCCCACCGATATCAGCAGGTCACATTCACTAACAGCATAATTTGCATAGGCCGTGCCATGCATTCCCAGCATTCCCAGGGAACCGCGGTGGTCTTCCGGAAACGCTCCGATACCCATCAGCGTAGTGGTCACCGGCGCCTTTATTTTTTCGGCCAATACCTTCAATTCCTCATGCGCGCCTGAGATTACAGCCCCGCCACCGGCGTAAATCACCGGTTTGCTGGCCTGGCTGATCATTTTGGCAGCCTGACTGATTTGAGCAGGGTGTCCTTTATATGTAGGGCGGTAACCGGGAAGATTTACCTGCTCCGGATAAGAAAACTTAGTTTTTACTATGGAAATATCCTTCGGTATATCAATCAGCACCGGTCCCGGCCGACCTGTGGTGGCAATGTGAAAAGCCTCCTTGATAGTTCTGGCTAGGTCGTTTACATCCTTGACCAAAAAATTATGCTTCGTAATGGGCAGGGTAATTCCGGTAATATCCGCCTCCTGAAAAGCATCGGTACCCAGCAGGCTGCTACCCACCTGACCGGTAAAGGCCACTAAAGGCACCGAATCCATATATGCGGTGGCGATACCGGTAACCAGGTTGGTCGCTCCGGGTCCGGAGGTGGCCAAACAAACCCCCGGTTTGCCGGTAGCCCTGGCATAGCCGTCGGCGGCATGGGCTGCCCCCTGCTCATGCCGGACCAAATAGTGTTTAACCTTTTTGGCGTCGTACAAAGCATCATAGATTTGCAGCACAGCCCCGCCGGGATAGCCGAAAACCGTGTCCACCCCTTCTTCTTCCAGACTCTTTACAAATATCTCCGCTCCGGATAATAACTTCATTGTTCCATCCACCTCCCATAACTCACCTTTGAGCAATTTATCCGTCAGCCAGCACCGCACCGGTGCTGGCTGATGTCACCAGCCGGGCATAACGGGCCAAATAGCCTCTGGTTACCCTTGGTGCCGGCGGCGACCATCCGGTCAGCCGTGCTTTTATCTCTTCATCACTCAACTGCACATTTAAGGCACAGTTATTGATGTCAATTTCAATAATGTCACCCTCCTGCACGACGGCAATGGGACCTCCCTCGGCGGCTTCCGGGGAAACATGCCCAATGGATGCGCCTCTGGTCGCCCCGGAAAAACGTCCGTCTGTAATCAGGGCCACATCCTTATCCAGACCCAGACCTGCTACAACGGCGGTAGGCGTAAGCATTTCCCGCATCCCGGGGCCGCCTTTGGGCCCTTCGTACCGGATGAGGATAACGTCACCCTTATTGATTTTCCCGGCCATCAGAGCATCAACAGCTTCTTCCTCCGAGGTAAAAACCCGGGCCGGCCCCTGATGCTTCAACATCTCGGGCGCCACAGCGGCTTTTTTCACCACTGCCCCCCCCGGCGCGATATTCCCTTTCAGTATGGCCAGCCCGCCACTGGGGCTGTATGGGTTTTCCAGCGGCCGGATAACCTCTTTATCTATAATTTCCTGTCCTTTTAGATTTTCACCCATAGTCTTACCCGTGACTGTCCGGACATCCGTAACCAGAATGCCTTTTTTTGCCAGTTCCGCCAAAACAGCTGAAACGCCGCCGGCCTCGTAAAGGTCCTGGATATGGTGACTCCCCGCCGGGCTAAGTTTTGTCAGGTGGGGCGTGACCTCACTTATCTCCTGAAACAAATCAAGACTCAACTTAAAACCAGTCTCCCAAGCAATGGCCGGCAGGTGCAGCACCGTATTGGTGGAGCCCCCCAGGGCCATATCTGCTGCAATAGCGTTGCGGAAAGCCGCTTCAGTCATGATGTCCAGCGGCTTGATATTAGCTTTTACTAATTCCATGATTTGCATACCGGTATACTTGGCCAGCCTAATCCGCGCCGCCGACACCGCCGGCACAGTACCGCCACCGGGCAGGGACATGCCCAACACCTCGGTCAGACAGTTCATGGTATTGGCGGTAAACATCCCGGCACAGGAACCACAGCCCGGACAAACGGCTTCTTCCAGCTCCGCCAGTTCATCCTCAGTCATACTGCCGGCTCTGACCCGGCCGATACCTTCAAATATATTGCTCAGAGATACGTCCCGGCCTTTGTATTTTCCGGCCATCATCGGCCCACCGCTAACCACAATGGCGGGGATATTCAGCCTGGCCGCAGCCATCAGCATGCCGGGGACAATTTTATCACAGTTGGGAATCAGCACCAAGCCGTCAAAGGCGTGGGCCTGGGTCATCACTTCCACGGAATCGGCAATCAGCTCCCGGCTGGCCAGGGAATACTTCATCCCGGCATGGTTCATGGCAATACCGTCACACACCCCAATAGCCGGAAACTCCATCGGGGTTCCCCCTGCCATGCGCACTCCTGCCTTAGCCGCTGCCGCGATTTGATCAAGGTGGCTGTGCCCTGGTACAACTTCATTCTGGGCATTAACAATACCGATTAATGGTCTGTCTAATTCTTCGTTGGTGTAACCCATAGCCTTAAACAACGACCGGTGGGGCGCTTTTTCCAGACCCTTTTTCACAGCCTCGCTGCGCATAAACTCACTCCCTGTCATAACTGTTTTTGAATATAGAAAGACCCTGACGAATAAGTCCCCAAAACCCTTGAGTGGAGCTTATCCGCTCGGGTCTAAGCAACGTTAAAGTCTGCAGGAAATAATAAAAACCTCCCTGCCCGGACAGTTAAAAGATAACCATCAGGGACGAGAGGTGCAAAACCTTCCGCGGTACCACCCTGCTTGCTGTAATCATACAGCCACTTTGCGTGTAAACCACCGGCTATTAACGGAAGCCTTCCGGTTCAACCTACTGCGCATTATCATGCGGTTCGGCAGACAGCTCCGGGGCGAGTCTCTTATACACAATTCGGCACCGGTTTTCAGCTGCCCCGGCTCTCTTTTTGCCGTTTTAAAGCATATAAATTCCCCTTCATTGCTTTTGGGTTAAATAAATAAATTTGTTATCTAGTATATAAAAACCTGGGCTTAGTGTCAAGGGTAAATGCATAAATTTTAACTATTTTCGAGGCCGAAGCTCTTATGCAAAATCTGAATTGCGTTAGCAATATCTTTCTCGTTAATAAGGAAGGAAATGGTGATATCGGAATCCGAAGTCTGCAAAACTGTTATTCCCGCCTGGTCAAGGGTGTCCATGGCGTTGGCCATTACCCCAGGCGTCCCCACCATGCCGGCGCCGATTACAGATACTTTAGCCAAGCCGCGGTCCAGGGCGACTTTATGCCCGGCCCCCTCCAGCACCTGCTGGGTCTTGTCGGTGTCATCACCGCCAACAATGAAAAAAATCGAATTAGGCGCCACTCCGGTCATATCTATGCTGATTCCGGCCTCGGCCAGGGTTTTCAGCACTTTTACCTTGGCCTGTTGTACTGCGTCCCCGGTCAGGGCTACCTTAACCTGGGTAATGTTGGTCAAATGGGCCAGGCCGGTAACCACCCGTTCGTCAACAGTATCCGCTATCAGTGTACCCTCGTGGTCCGAAAAAGTATTTTTCACCCGCACCGGCACTTTACCGCTCATAGCGGCCTCAACAGCCCGGGGATGAATAACCTTGGCCCCCTGGTGTGCCATTTCGCAGATTTCTTTATATGAAACTTCTTTCATTATCGGTGCTTCCGGCACCAGCCGCGGATCAACGGTCATTACCCCGTCCACATCAGTGTAAATCTCCACCACTTCCGCTTCCAGCGCAGCTCCCAAGGCTGTAGCCGAAGTGTCACTGCCGCCCCGACCCAGAGTGGTGATGCTGCCATTATCGCAAACCCCCTGGAATCCGGCCACAATCACGATATTGCCCTGGCGCAGGTATTCCTTCACAGGGTTCGGGTCGATAGCCAAAATCTGCGCATTCCCATGACTGTCGTCAGTCACAATCCCGGCCTGCCCGCCGGTCAGGGCCACCGCCGGATGACCCGCCGTCTTAAGCGAATGGGCCATAACCACAGTAGTTATAATTTCTCCGCAGGAAACCAGCAAATCCAGCTCCCGGAGCTCAATGTCGCTATGTATCGCCTTCACCAGGTCAATCAGCGTATCTGTGGCATAAGGCTCGCCCTTGCGGCCCATGGCCGAAACCACCACCACCGGCGCAAGCCCTTCCTCCTTGGCGTTGATTATCTTTTCCGTGGCCTTAGCCCGGCCTTCAACCGTCGCCACAGATGTGCCACCAAACTTTTGTACAATAATCTTCACTTTTCTACACCTCTCCCGGAATTCTACTTCATTTTAATAGTATAAACCCGCCGGGGGAAGATTTCAAGAAGGTATTGTATTAAGCAAAGGAAGGAAAGTCAAAAAAATTGTATCATAAACCACTATCCGTTTTCATTATTCATCCGTCTTAATTTATGAAGTAAGGTTGGCGCCACCAAACTTTACATTCAAAAAGGAGGTCGTATAAATGTCCAAAAAGTTAACGGTTGAAGAGTTAAATAAATATAATGGTTTGCACGGCAAACCGGCTTACATAGGATATAAGGGAAAAATATATGATGTTTCCGGTTTATTTAAAAACGGGGACCATGCCGGCGTGAAGGCAGGTACCGATATTACGGGCAGTTTCAGCAGCGGCCCGCATCAGGAAGACATCTTCGCCAAATTCCAGGTAGTTGGCACGCTGGAGTATGAAACCAGTCCGGCCGAAAAAATTCTTAGCGGGTCCGCCCAACAAGCTGACCTGATTCTCCGGCTGGCCCTGGGGGCAGTGTTTTTTGCCCACGGAGCCCAAAAACTGCTGGGCTGGTTCGGTGGGTACGGCTGGACCGGAACTCTTGACTTCTTTAACCAGGCTTTGGGAATTCCCGCTTCTTTGGCCGGTCTGGCAATTTTCGCCGAGTTCTTTGGCGGCATCGCCATTATGCTAGGTCTTTTGACCCGCCCCGCCGCACTGGCTTTGGCAGTTACTTCATTAGTCGCCGCCTTCAAGGTGCATCTGGCCAACGGCTTTTTCCTGGACACACAGGGTCCAAAAGACGGCATTGAGTATCTCTTTGTTTTGTTCCTGCTCTCTTTATATTTCGTAATTAAAGGTGCCGGTACGGTTTCCATCGACAATGTGCTGGCCGATAAATTATCCGCGGCTAAAGGTATAAAGAGCTACCGTTCGGTAACAAACTAAAATAAGCCCGAAAATATTTTGTTACGAGGAGGATGCTAATGAAAGCGCTGGTAGTTTTTACCCACCCCAACCCCAAGAGTTTTAATAAAGCTATACTGGATACTGTGACCAGTGAACTGCAGAAGAAAAACGCCGAGGTACGGGTCAAGGATTTATATGCCATGAATTTCAACCCTGTCCTGAGCGGCAGTGATTTTCAGCAGTTGATAGCCGGACAGGTTCCTCAGGATATTGCCACCGAGCAAGCAGATATTACCTGGGCGGACACTATAATCTTTATTTATCCAATTTGGTGGTGGGGACAGCCGGCCCTGCTCAAAGGCTGGATAGACCGGGTTTTCAGCCACGGTTTTGCATATCAGCAAAACGAACAGGGTGTTGTCGGTTTACTGAAAAATAAAAAGTCCCTGGTCATTACTACCTCCGGTTCAGATGAAGCCACCTGGGACCAGACGGCAGCCGCTCAGGCCATTAAACGCGTGATTATTACCGGCACCCTTAATTTTAGCGGCATCAGCGACGTAACCTATAAAAACCTGTTTAGTGTACCGGTGGTATCTGATGCCGACCGCCAGGGCATGCTGGCAGAAGTACAAAAACTAATCAGTGCCTTATAATTTATAATAGCCAAAAAGGGGCTGTAACGAAACTTGATTAAAAGTTCGTTACGCCCCTTTTTTTCTCACTTAGCGAGAGAGTGTTATAAAAAGAGCGTGACCTTGCGAAGCAAGCTAGTCCTGCTTTGCGAATGCCTGTGGATAAAGAGTCTGGCTGGTTCCCGCATTCTTACTTTAAATACAGAACAGACCTTTATCCACAGGCTTAGTAAATAGCAGGACTGCGCAACGAAGCATTAGTCACGCGTGTTTATACCACTCTCTCGCGGAGTATAAGCAAAGAATAAACGTAACTGCCGCTATCCTTATGCTTGCTTTTTACGTCAAAATAATGAATAATAATTTTTAGAGGTGATTTCATGCTTATCAAGGAAAATCTTTATGGTCCTGAAAACCCGGAAAACGCGCTCTCCTTCGAGGAAACCATTTCTCAAAACGAGAATAAAATACTGCATTTAATCTATGGCATGACCGGAGACTATCATCTGGCCCAGGACTTAACCCAGGACACCTTTGTAAAAGCCTTTCAGGCCAGGGATTCCTTTAACGGCAAGTCGAAATTCTCTACCTGGCTGTACCGGATTGCGGTAAATGTTACTATTGACCATCAGCGCAAAAGCAGTGTGCGCAAAGAAAACCCCGCCGCCGATATGGCATCGGACTGTATCAGTGATAGTAATCACAGCACTGATCCGGACCAGGCCTGCCAGAAAAAAGCTATTAAAGATATGCTTTTTTCTGCTATTGCGAATTTACCCGAACAACAACGGGAAGTTTTTGTGTTAAGGGAAATTAACGGCTGCTCAACCAAGGAAGTAGCAGAGATTCTGAGTTGTTCGCCGGATTTGGTAAAATGGCGTCTGCATAAGGCCCGTTCCGGCCTAAGAAAAACCCTGCAGGCCAATAACAAGTATAAAAGCATCGGCACCTATACCTTTAATGGTTCCGGCATTGAATGAAAGCAAAAACAGCGCCCGGCAAAAAGGCAATAATAAAAGCACTCCAGTGCAGCAGAGGAGGAGTTTTTGATGACCAAGATATTCAAAGTTTTTTTGCTATCGGCGTTTTTGTTTACAGCTTTGCCGGCTAATGCATCAGCTTCCGCCAGCCAGACTCCGATTATTGAATGGAAGAGCGGTTTCGGGCCCGACTTCAGCCAGGGGATGGTCAGGCAAACCCGCGATGGCGGATTTATTGCCGCCGGATCTATAAAGGATTTTGCTACAGGACTGTTAAAAACGGACCCTACCGGCAAAACCCAATGGGAAAAACCCTTTTTTTCAGCCCAAAGCCCCTTTTACCAAGTTAGTTCCCTATTACAAACCGCAGACGAGGGTTATGCCTTTTTATATAAATACACCGATTCCGTTGCAAGTAATGTATATCTGGTTAAAGCTGACAGCAACGGGAATAAAGAATGGGCAAAGCCATTTAATTACTTGCTTGATAATAATACTCTGCTGCAGTCAGAAGACGGCGGTTTTGTAATCGTCGGTTCCGCTATACCTGGTAAGACTAGCTGTATTTACATTATCAAAACAAATTCTTTAGGTGAAAAAGAATGGGCAAAATTTTATGAAGATAGCAGCCCTGTTTTGCCTCAATCAGCAAGGATAACAACCGACGGTGGTTTAATCATATTAGGAAATAAAAACATAGCTGGCGCGCAAAGTGACATATACCTGGCCAAATTAAACTTATCAGGCGAAATGAAATGGCAAAAAACCTTGGCCGGGAAATATTCCGGAACTGGAAACGATATCATCGAATCAAATGACGGGGGCTTTATTATCACCGGCTCCAAAACGAGAGAGGCAAAGGACAAGGACGTTTACTTGATAAAAACCGATTCTGAGGGAAACCCGCAATGGTTCAAGACCTATGGCAAAAAAACTGACGAAACAGGTATAAAGATAATGCAAACTAAAGACGGGGGCTATCTTGTTGCCGGCACAAGAAATACGGGCGGGCTGGCAGACAATATTTTGCTGGCCAAATTCAATGCCAAAGGAAATCAGCAATGGGAGAAGGGCATTGGCGGCATTCCTGCGGCAAGCTCTTATGCCAGCTACCTTAATCAAACAGATGACGGCGGCTATATTATTGCCGGACATACCCGCAACGGACTGGCATCAAATTATCTGCTTGTAAAGCTGAGCACCAAAAAAACGTCCCCAAACCAAGCAGACGCAATTGAAATAAATATTAAAGGCAGGCCGCTTTACATGGACACACCTCCGGTTATCGTCAATAACCGGACACTGGTGCCCTTTAGAAGTATTGGCGAAGCAACAGGTTCAACTGTGTACTGGGACGAAAGCACCAAGACAGTTACCTTGACCAGGGAAGCAAAACAAATCATCCTTATCATCGGGGATGATTACGCTCAGGTAAATAACCGCAAGGTAAAGTTAGATGTTCCTGCAACAATAATAAATAACCGAGCTATGGTTCCACTGCGCTTCATTGCTGAAGCACTGGACTTTAATGTCAGCTGGTCCGATTATCCTGCCAAAGCAATCCAATTGTGGAGCAAATAGCATGCTGGTGGGGTGTAGCAAAAAATGCACGAGCTGTGGGCCACTTTTAAAACCCGCAGCACTCCGGCGCGGCAGAGATATCAGCTCTGCTGCGTCTCTGTTTTAGCACGTTTGGGAGGAAATGTAAATGATCTTCTATTTGCTGTATATCTTTACTCCTTCCATTTCGATGTTTCTGCGCAGCCGGTCATTGGACAGGTTTTCCATAATAACCACGTTGGTTTTGTAAATTCCGGCAGCTTCGTGCAATTCGGATCTAAAACCGGCAGGAAGGCTTCCTTCGGTATAAACAGCAATATCTATGTCGGAATTATAGGCATAATCACCTCTTCATCATATGTATGGGCAGTTAAATTCCGATCATCCAACATAGCAATCCATAAACTGCCTTCATTAATTATTCCCTAAATCCTTCCTAAGAAATCAATTTTGCCTTCTTTTTTCCCGCACTAGAAAAGCTTGGCTTACGCCAAGCACTTGTTGCGAAGGCGGAAGCCTTAGCTTTTCTTGTGCAGATAGGATAATATTTTATACTTTCCTATCTGCCAAAAAAACAACGGCCTTTACAGCCGTTGTCTTTCTTTCTAAACTATCGCCTTCAACCGCTCCCGCCCACTGGCAATGGCCGCCTGCACCTGTTCCGGGGCCGGGCCGCCGGGGATGTTGCGGGCACGCACGCAGTGCTCGACGCTAATCGCCTCATGGATGTCAGCACCGAATACCGGTGACAGGGCCTGGTATTCCTCCAGGGAAAGGTCGTCCAAATTGCGGCCTTCTTTTATACAGGACAATACCAGCTTGCCTACAATTTCATGGGCCTGACGGAATGGTACGCCTTTTTTGGCCAGGTAATCCGCCACATCGGTAGCATTGGTAAAACCGCCCCGCGCCGCCTGAGCCATAACTCCGTCATTCACCCGCATGGTTTCTATCATGGGCGCAAATACCGTCAAACAGCCTTTGACAGTGTCGATGGCGTCAAAGAGCGCCTCCTTGTCTTCCTGCATGTCCTTGTTGTAGGCCAGCGGCAGGGACTTCATCACCGTCAGCAACGTCATCAGGTCGCCATAAACCCGCCCGGTTTTGCCCCGAATAAGTTCAGCCACGTCCGGGTTTTTCTTTTGCGGCATAATGCTGCTGCCGGTGCTGTAGGCATCGTCCATTTCTATAAAGTTAAACTCCGCCGATGACCAAAGTACCAGTTCCTCGCAAAAACGGCTTAGGTGCATCATGATAAGAGATGCCGCGGCACAGAATTCCACGGCAAAGTCCCGGTCACTCACCCCATCCAGGCTGTTTTCAGTGATAGACGTAAATCCCAATTGGTCGGCCACAAACTGCCGGTCCAAAGGAAAAGTGGTGCCGGCCATGGCGCCTGAGCCCAGCGGCAGTACATCGGTGCGTTTATAACAGTCCTGCAGCCGCTCAATATCCCGCATAAACATCTGAAAATAGGCCATTAAGTGATGTGCCAGAGTAATAGGCTGGGCCCGCTGCAAATGCGTATAGCCCGGCATGATGATATCCAGGTGGGCTTCCGCTTTATCAAGTAAGACCTGCTGGGTTTTAAGCAACAGGCTAATGGTCTCTTTTATTTCCTCTTTCAGATACATCCGCACATCTAGGGCAACCTGGTCATTTCTGCTTCGGGCGGTATGCAGCTTCCTCCCCACGTCACCGATACGGACGGTAAGAATTTTTTCGATATTCATATGGATGTCCTCGGCGGCAACTTCAAACTCCACCTTACCGGTCACAATATCAGCCAGCACCTCTGTCAGCGCATCGACAATCTGCTTTGCCTCATCCCCGGAAATTATCCCCTGCCGCCCCAGCATGCGGGCATGAGCAATGCTGCCCTGAATATCGTGTTTATACAGCCGCTGGTCGAAGGATATGGACGAATGAAAATCCTCCACCAGCCTGTCGGTGCCTTTGGCGAATCGTCCGCCCCAAAGTTTCATGTTTTCACCGCCTATTTAAATTTAATGTAGTCACCCTGCCAGAGAAAAATAACTACCGCTACATAAACAACTTCCAAAATAATCATTATCAACCCGATCTTGCGGGTTCTGGCCGTCTGGGTAGTCATTTCCCGTTCCATCCAATGCCGGAACTCCGCGTCCTTAGCAGCCAGTTCGCGGTGCTCGGGCTTAATGCGCCGCTTGACAACCTGTTCAGGCTTAAAATAGTAAAACAGGCCCAGTCCAAAACCAACCAGACTAAGCGCCACCAGCACTATAAAGGCAATATTATTCATGCCTAACCCCCCCGATGGTTATTACTTCCGCAAACCTGATTTTTGTTCCATAATTGCCCGCACCTTCAGCGGCAGGCCAAACAGGTTGATAAACCCTTCGGCATCCTTTTGATTATAAACGTCATCCTGCTCAAAGGTGGAAAAATCGGCATTGTACAGCGAGTAAGGGGATTTGGCCCCGGCAGGGGTGCAATTGCCTTTGTATAACTTTAACCGCACAGTGCCGCTAACAGTTTTTTGGGTCACATTGACAAAGGCGTCCAAGGCCTCCCGCAGCGGGGCATACCAAACCCCATAGTAGACCAGTTCGGCATAACGCTGGGCCACTATATCCTTGTAATGCAAGGTATCCCGGTCAATGCAAAGCAGTTCCAGTTCCCGGTGGGCGGCATAAAGCACGGTGCCCCCCGGTGTCTCATACACGCCCCGCGATTTCATGCCTACCAGGCGATTTTCCACCATATCGGTTATACCTATGCCGTTAGCCCCGGCAATTGCATTGAGCCTGGCAATAAGGTCGATCCCTTGCAAAGCCTCGCCGTCCAGCTTTACCGGAATACCCTGTTCAAACTCTAACTCTACATATGTAGGCTTATCCGGTGCTTTTTCCGGCGGCGTCAGCAGCAAATACAAATTATCCTTGGGTTCATTCCACGGGTCTTCCAGGTCTTCGCCCTCATGGCTGAGGTGCCAGAGGTTACGATCCATGCTGTAGGCATGGCCCTTTTTAACCGGCACGGGTATCCCCCGGGCCTCGGCATATGCGATGGCATCAGTGCGGGATTTGATATCCCACTCCCGCCAGGGCGCAATAATCTTCAGGTCAGGTGCCAGCGCCTTTACCGCCAACTCAAAACGCACCTGGTCATTGCCTTTGCCGGTAGCGCCGTGGGCAACCGCTTCAGCACCCTCCTGCCGCGCAATCTCTACCATCCGCTTGGCGATCAGCGGCCGGGCAAAAGACGTACCCAGCAGATATTTTCCTTCATATATGGCATGTGCTTTCAAGGTCGGCCAGATAAAATCCTCTACAAATTCTTTCCTGACATCTTCTATATAAATCTTGCTGGCCCCGGAATTGATAGCCTTTTCATTTAGAGGCGCCAGTTCTTCGCCCTGGCCAACATCGGCAGCCATGGCAATTACTTCATAACCGTAATTCTCCTTCAGCCAGGGAATAATGATGGAGGTATCCAAGCCTCCGGAATATGCAAGAACAACCTTTTTGGACATTTGGCAATGCTCCTTTCTTTTTTATCGCCGGCATTACCCCATCAACAATGCCAGCACCGCCTTTTGGGCATGCAACCGGTTTTCCGCCTGGTCAAAAACAACCGAATTCGAGCCATCAATCACTTCTGCCGTTACCTCTTCGTCTCTATGGGCCGGCAGGCAGTGCATAAACAGGTAGTCGGGTTTGGCCAGGGCGGCCAGCTTATCATTCACCTGATAGGGGGCAAAGACTTTCAGCCGGGCGGCGTGTTCCGCTTCCTGTCCCATACTGGCCCAAACATCGGTATAAATTATATCGGCATCCTTTGCCGCTGCTGCCGGGTCATTGGTGATTTCTACTTTGGAACCGTTTATTGCCGCGTCCTCTTTGGCCAGCTCTACGACGACGGCTTCCGGTTCATAACCAGGCGGTGTGGCTACGGCAATGTCCATGCCAACTTTGGCACAGGCATTCAGTAGTGAATGGGCTACATTATTACCATCCCCAACGTAAGCCATTTTCAGCCCTACCAGTTTTCCTTTATGCTCTTTAACTGTCAACAGGTCGGCCAACGCCTGACATGGATGAAGCAGGTCAGTCAAACCATTTATGACCGGGATAGTGGCATGTTCCGCCAGTTCCAGCACTTCAGCGTGAGAAAATGTACGGATCATAATTCCGTCTACATAGCGGGACATTACCCGGGCCGTATCGGCAATGGTTTCCCCACGTCCAAGCTGCAGGTCATGCCCGCTCAAAAACATGGGATAGCCGCCCAGCTGGTACATGGCAGCCTCAAAAGATACCCTGGTGCGGGTAGATGCTTTGGTAAAAATCATGGCCAGGGTTTTACCCGCCAGCAACGGGTGCGGGATGCCCTGCTTTTGCTTAGCCTTTAGCTCTTGCGCCACCCGGAGTATCTCCAACACTTCGGCCGGCGACAGTGAATAAACCGATAACAGGTCCCGGCCTTTTAAATTTATCTCGGCACTCATTAATTTTACCTCCAAAAACTAATTTTTACAATGGTTAAACCCGGGCCAGCATTTCATCCAGGACCTGCACCGCAGCATCAACATCCGCGCCGGCAATGGTTAGCGGCGGCATGAACCGCAGCACATTTGACCCGACACAGTTGATCAGCAGCCCCCGGGCCTGACAGCCTGCTACAATGGATTTCCCGTCAACAGTGACAGCCATACCAAGGATTAGCCCTTTCCCCCGTACTTCAGTGATAAAATTGTATTTTTCTTTTAATGCCAATAGTCTTTCCTTAAAATAATTACCAACTTCAGTAACACCCTTTAAAAAGCCCTTATCAGCCAACAGCCTGACCGCTGCCAACCCCGCCGCACAGGCCAGCGGCGTACCGCCAAAGGTAGAGGCGTGATCCCCGGGTTTAAAAGCGGCAGCAACCTTTTCCCCGGCCAATAGTGCCCCCATGGGAAAGCCTCCGGCAATAGCCTTAGCCAAAGTCATGATATCCGGCTGCACGCCATAATGCTGATAAGCAAAAAGCTTGCCGGTACGGCCCATGCCGCACTGGACCTCATCAAAAATCAACAGCAGGTTCCGCTCCTGACAAAGCTTTTGCACGCCCTGCATAAATTCCTTTTCCACCACATTGACCCCGCCCTCACCCTGTACGGGTTCAAACATAACGGCACAGGTATTGGGCGAAATAGCTTTTCCCAGAGCCGCCAGGTCATTGAAAGGCACGTACTTAAAACCGGCCGGCAGGGGCGCCAAACCTTCCTGATACTTGGGCTGGGCCGTAGCGGTAATCGCCGCCAGCGTCCGACCGTGAAAAGATTTTTCCATAGTAATGATTTCGTATTTATCCGCACCCATATGCTGCTTGGCATACTTCCTGGCCAGCTTGATAGCGCCTTCGTTCGCTTCGGCGCCGCTGTTGCAGAAAAACACCTTATCCAGACCGGAGTTTTCCACCAGCAGTCTGGCCAGCTCTACCTGGTTTTCATGCCAATAGAGGTTAGATACATGCATTAATTGCCCGGCTTGTTCGCGGATAGCCGCTACCACCGCCGGATGACAGTGCCCCAGAGAGTTAACGGCCAGGCCGCTGACAAAATCCAGGTACCTGTTGCCATCAGCATCCCAGACATAAACCCCTTCACCTTTGACCAGTGCCATAGGCAGTCTGCCATAGGTGTTCATCACATATTTCTGTCCGGTCTCAATAATTTCCTGTGTGTTCATCAATATCCTCCCCGCTATTTCTCCACCATCGTGCCAATCCCTTTATCCGTAAAGATTTCCAGTAATATCGAATGCTTTAGGCGGCCGTCAATGATATGGGTGGTCTCTACACCGCCCTGCAGGGCCTGGACACAGCATTCCACCTTGGGAATCATGCCGCCGTCAATCTTACCCTGTCGGATCATCTCATCCGCCTGTGCAATCTGCAACACCGAAATGAGGGAAGCTTTATCCTCATAATCGGCAAAAACACCCTCCACATCTGTTAGCAAAAAAAACTTTTCTGCTTTTAAGGCGGCCGCGATGCGACCGGCAACAGTATCGGCATTTATATTGTATCCGGCTCCGTTTTCGTCTGCCCCAACCGGCGCCACCACCGGTATGTATCCTTCGCTAATGAGGTTGACAATAATTTCCGGATTTATGTCAACTACGTC
>CAZWUW010000038.1:0-28145 GCA_964636895.1 uncultured Eubacteriales bacterium | reverse complement strand
AAAAAGGTCAATGATTCTCCTTATGCTGTCAAGGTGTGTAATATTTGACGCTTACAAAGCAATCAAGCGAGTATTTATCATGACTCAGGATTCTTTGCTCTGTGCACTTATGGCAGAATGGGATTATAAAAAAGAAAAACTGGCTTGCTGGTTTACTGACAGCGGAAGAGTTGAAAGTCCGAATGTTCAATTAGAAACTGCCGTTTTCAGATGTGCTGATTTGAATGATATAAAAAGAATCAGAGAAATTTCAGGTGATTTTTTTGATGAGGCAAGTGGCGGGTTTTCTAATCTTGAAGAACGCGTGGAAGCGGAAACGATTTTTGTGTTAGAGGATAAAACTGATTTGTTGGGTTGCGGCATAATCGAGAAGAGCCAATTTTGTAAAGCAGTCACTTCCATAGGAATGTTTGTAAACCGCGAACATAGAAAAAAAGGAGTTGCCAAAACAATATTAATGAACCTTAAGGAATGGGCATATAATCACAAGCTAAAGCCTGTAGCAGGTTGCTGGTATTATAACACGTTATCTCGGAAAAGTCTTGAGTCGGCGGGGATGATCGTAACTTCCATTGGCTATGAAGCGATTTTAAAGGGTAAAGAAAAGCTGCCCCTTAGAACGGGAAACCCTCCGGGAGAGTTGGTTGAATAGGAAGGAGGAGAGACTGTGTCAAATGTTGAAGAAAAGCTCGCGAAGTCATTGACGGCAGAGTCAACAGAGCTAATACCATACCTGCCATATTTATTGCAGGATTTATGGGAACTGGGCTCTTCGCCAAGGGATATTATTGACATAATTTTAAAGCATATTCAGGTGTCAGAGCAAACCAAGGTGCTTGATTTGGCCTGCGGCAAAGGAGCTGTCAGTATACATATAGCTAAGGCATTAGGTTGTACGGCAAAGGGCATTGATATCATCCCAGAGTTTATTGATTATGCAAATAAAAAAGCTCAAGAATACGGTGTAGAAAATTTGTGTGATTTTAAAGTTGGAGACATAAACGAGGCGGTAAAGGTTGAAAAGGACTACGATATTGTAATCCTTGGCGCTGTAAGCGATGTGCTGGGAAATTCGGAAGAGACAATACAAAAGTTAAAAAGCACAGTTAAAACCGGTGGGTACATATTTATTGATGATGCATATGGTAAAGACGATTCGGATGACAGATATTATACAGAAGAAAAATGGCGTAAGCTTTTTCAGTATACAGGCGTGATGCTGCTCGCGGAAAAGTTCAACGAAGAAGATGAATTAAAAAATATCAATAATGAACAACAGTCATTTATCGTAAGAAGAGCCAATGAACTTAAAGAAAAGCATCCAGATAAAGCATATCTGTTTGAAAGTTATATAAAAAGCCAGCAAGCTGAATGTGATGAACTGGAGCATGAAATATCAGGGGTTACCATGCTTTTGCAGGTAATCGAGATGTAACAAAACTGTTCGAAATAAAGGATTCCAAAGCCTCTGTCTGACTCTGGAATCCATTGATTTCGGATATTATTTTCGGTCCAGTGGTCAAGTTGCCAGTGCATTCAATTTCTAGAATCCGCTAAAGGATTTGATGTAACTAAGTTCTACAATATATTACTATTTCCTTCCACGCCTCAGGTCAAAAACAAAACTAAAGCGCCCAAGGCATTTATCCTGGGCGCTTTAGAGTGTAAAGCAAAGGCTTATTCAGATTTTTTTTGGGGAGTATTTGCGGGAATATTTATTGAAGCATTTGTTGAAGCATTTTGGGTAGCAACGTCAGATAACCAGTGACATTGATTACAGAAGGTTCCGGTTACATTTTTGGTTTTTGGCTGGTTACGGTCATGACAGGTAAAGCAGTTCAATATACCTTTGGCAACCGCATTCTGGGGATGGACACTGGTCCATGTTTTGATGTGCTGTACCGGGCGTTGTTTGTGGCATGTGTAACAGAACGACTGCGCCCTGGCAAAATCTGCGGCTTTGTCTCCGGTTGAAGGAGTTGCGAACATTGGCTGGCCGGGAGTAACATGACACTTGGTACATTCACCGACATTTGCCCTGGCGACTATACCATGATCTGATTTCCAGGTCAGGCTGTTATGAGACGGTAATTCACGAATTACACTGTGGCATGCCCCGCACCGCCGGGTTACATTTGCCGCTTTGTGACAGTTAATACAGGTCCACATGTTAGGCTGAGTATAAAAACGGATGGCTAATTGTTTTGCCTTATCCTCATTCCAGGCATCATAATTTTTTAATTTACCTTCAGTGGTAAGGCCGCGTTCAGCTATCTTTCCATGTACGACCCCGGCATGGCATTTTACACAGGCAACCCCTACAGCCAAATGCTTTTGGTGAGGTATAATAACATCCCCTGATGGCGTAACTTCACGAGAAACGGTATGACACTGTTCACAGACAGAGTTCGGAATCGCAGTAGTCATCTTAATGGGCCGCGATTTCAGGCTGATTTTTGTTTTGTAGTCCTCAATATGTACCTCATGACATGCGGTACATGGAATCTTGCTGTGCGATGAGACCTTCCATGTTGCAATTTCAGGATTCATTTCATGACATCCAAAACATTCTTTATCAGAACGTTCATAGGGAGATATCGGGACAGCAGCTGTGGGCTTTTGAACTTTAGCTATGGCAGGAGGGAAAGCTGCAATAAGAAGAATTATGCCTAAAATGATTCCGCCAAGTAAATAGTATTTTTTGCTGAGATTACCCATTATCGAGACCTCCTTTTTGTTTTAGACCGGGTGAAATATCAAGTGCGAACTACATTGATATTATTTATATTATAGAGTTTTGGTCCCGATTTTTCTTCTGTCAGTTGCCATTAAAAAGCGGGACATTTGTCATGGTTATATGACAATAGACCGGAGAAAATACAACTTACTTTTGCACAAGAAAGGCGCGCATCGTTCAGTTCCCTCGGCGCGCGCCTTTCAGTACTACACACCTTGGCCTTTTCCACAAATGTGGAAAAGATATACTTTTTGTAGTAAAAAAAAAGCCCGAAAGGGCTTATGAATGAAATAAGAAATCCTTGTTGTCTGCCAATAAGCCGAGTTCATCCAGTTCCGCTTCCATTTCAGTTCTGAGTGTTGTGTTTGTCGATCTGACAAAGTACAATATTCCTAAAACCAAACCCAGGAAACCAAATGTTAAAATGAGTGACAACACATTGTAAGGCGGCCATACAGCAATGAACACGAGGAGCATCAGAATAGCTGCAATAATAGTACCAAGAAGACCGGTAAGAGTTAGTTTTGCCAAGGTTTCCCACTTATACCCGAAGCGTTTCCGAATTACCAAGCCTGCAATACTAAGGCCTAGTACTAACGTCGAGACTAGTAGTGCTATTATCCAACTCATCAGTTATGTCCCCCCTATTCGTTTTAGCTGAATCATCAATCCGGCTGACATTTACATTCAATAAAATGACCCCGCTTATAACAGTAATAACACCGAGAGTACCGGCCATTATCAAGATGTTTACCGGTGGCCAGATTAACAGAAAAGCTAGTAACGCCATAATCCCGCTCATCACTGTTCCCCCGAAAATGCTGCCGATCCAGCGAACCGGTGTGCTGAGGCCGTCTTTGGTAACAAAATAGTATACCATCAGGAGAAAACCGTATAATGCAGCGAGTCCCAAAACAATCAACATTATGGCTAGCATGTTAATACACCCCCTCCAATTTAGCACAATAGCCGCTCGTTACCCAAACAATTGGTTTTTTAAACAAGCTGTGTTACTCCGGTGTTCCGGTGGCTGCCGTTGTCAATGCCGGGTTCCACTCTTCAACGGTGGTCTCACCTTCATCATCCCAATCAGTTTCAACCGCCGGCAGTGCATCTTCTTCTCCCTCAAGCCAAGGTGGGAGCAGTTGTGCAAGAACAGTTAAAAGTATGAACGGGAGTACAAGAAATCCTATCGTAGGTATAATTCCCTCTTCGATTAGAGGCACATGGAATTTGGAATACCCATGTAAGCTCTTAGAAACCAGCTGTCCGCCTACTACCACATTAAACCTCATTGCCAACACACTTGCCAAAATCATTGCTCCCGAGGCAATTGTCATAATCCTGCCGGCCCCCTGGGAAGTACTCTTCGACCTGGCAAGTAGCAATACGAAGAAGGAGAGAACCATTAACCCAATCTGTACCCCGAAATAGCTGACAGGTATGACTTCAGTGATCAGACCTTTAATTGCCGGCCAGTTCTCCTCGGATTCGTATCCCATGTGGATTACTTCAAGAATCTCAAGGACGAAGGTGAAAATCAGGAAAACCCACAAATACTTGTTCATTGCCATTAAGCACTCGCTGTCGATTTTTTTCCGGCGAATTCGGCAGCTTACCGCATATACTACTATTAACAGTGCAATTCCCGATACTATTGCGGATAACAGGAAGATGACCGGCATTAATGGAGTCGACCACCAAGGATTGGCTTTTATAGCACCGAAAATGAATCCTACGTAACCGTGGAGAAATGCCGCTGAGGGAATACCAACTATTGCAAGTATAGTGACGGCTTTGTGATCTGTGTGCAGGGCTTTTTCCGATAAATCACGTGCTCCCAAAGTAAGGATACTATAAATCTTACCCATGATACCCGTTTTTGTCTCGGCAAACTGCACAAGGTCTTTGCGGTACATAAACCATATTTCTAACAGGACAATTATCAGGTAAAAACTATAGATGTACCCAAAGCCGGCCATTGCTGAGGTGGGGTTCGGAGTCCACATTAGATTCAGCGCCCGGAGGGGTTGGCCGAGGTGTGATATAAGTGCCATTGGCGCTACAAGCAGGACTGCCAGGGCAGCGATAAGAGCGAGCCGGGAAACCGGCTTTAGCTTGCTTACACCGAAGACGTGGTATAATGACGATACGATAAAGGCACCAGCGACCAGTCCTGTGAGGTAAGGATATAGTACAATAAATAAACCCCAGTTAATCTCCAGTTCATTAGGGAATATATAATTCATCATCATACTATCACCTCATCAAGTCCAATGTAGTAAACATGTGGCTTTGTACCCAATTCCGGCTTAAGTGAGCGAACCCGCTCTTTCTCAATAATTTTTGTCACGTCACTGTCGTGGTCCTTAAGATTTCCGAACTTCCTGGAACCTACCGGGCAAACTGTGACACAAGCCGGACGCATTCCTTTTTGAATTCTGTGGTAACACCAGTTGCACTTATCTGCCACGTGGGTTTCCGGGTGCAGGAACCTTGCGCCGTATGGACAGGCCTGAATACAATAACGACATCCGACACATTGTTTTTGATCCATCAGAATCACGCCGTCACCGGTTTTGTAGGTAGCTCCTACCGGACATACCTGGACACAGGGAGCATTATGGCATTGATTGCAAAGTTTTGGGACAAAAAACTGTTTTGCATCGGTTTCACCCAGGGGTGCGAAAGCCTGACCTCCTTTGGGTGAATCAATATTCACTTTTCCTTGCCCGGATTCTACATAACGTTCAACCCAAGTTCGATAAACTTCTTCATCTTCAGGAACATGGTTTTCTTTTTTACAGGCCTGCACACACCTGCCACACCCTATACATTGCTCGGTATCTACAACAAATCCCCATTCTTTTCCCGACCATACCTTTTCCCAGGAAGACTGTTGTGCAGCAGTCCCGGCTTCAGATGTTCTTGAAAAGATTGTTAATCCCGCTGAAGGAATCAATATTCCAGCTGTTAAAGCTTTACAGGCTGTACCCAAGAATTGCCGTCTGGTACATTCTTTTTTCATCCATTCCTCCCTCCTAACGGTTGATGTGGGTTATGACACTTGGTACATACGATTCCTCCGCTGTGTATTACCGGTTCCACTGTAGCAACCCCTTTGTCCTTCCTGCCGGCTATGGTCGAATGACACGCTGCACATAGGTTTTTGTCCCCAATGATTTTCAGCGAGTATTCTTTTGGGCTGTTTCTGTGTTTTTCTCCCGGCCCGTGGCAGGTTTGGCAGTCAATCTTTGCATGTTGGGCTGTACCTAATTCATTGTTTACATTGACATGGCAATTTGCACATACACCACTGCCTTCTGCAAAGCCGACCTCCTTACTAACATTTTCGCCGATGCTGTCGCTTCTATAGCGGCCGTATTTTCCAAAGCTTTCAGGAATAAAAAGCTGCATCGCTACACCAAACATGACTACGACAACGATTAGTAATAGTCCCACCCGAACAGTAGCCTGACCAAAAAAATTCTTTTTTTCTGCCACAGCATCATCTCCTTATGTATTCGTTCGCCATTGTTGTTTAGTCTTATTATACCGATGAAAATATGTAAAAGTCAGATGTCAACAGTCCCTAAAATGTTGAGGATGTCATGGTCATGTGTCCCATTTATCTCGATTGTCCCAACAAAAAAACCTGATGATTAACATCAGGTTTTAGTTTACATCGGTTAATTTGTAAAATTTCTTTTGGCAGCATAAGCTGCAGCCTCTGTACGATTTGACAGATTTAGTTTCGCCAGGATATTACTTACGTAGTTTCTGACAGTTTTTTCACTAAGGAAAACTTCATCAGCAATTTCTTTGTTTGTTTTTCCTTTTGCTATCAGGAAGAGGACTTTCTTCTCCTGAATGGTTAAATTGTCCACAGATTCATTTTGCTTATGTCCGTTACTCCTCATTTGGTTCAATAGTTTATTTGTGACTACCGAGTCAAGCAGCGACTCCCCCCGGTAGGCAGCGCGAACTGCCCTGATTATTTCATCATTGCCGACGTCCTTCAAGACATATCCTTTTGCGCCGGCCATTATTGAATCTACCAGCATTTCCTCGTCACAATAAGATGTAAGCATTATAATCTTGGTGTCCGGAAAACAGTTGGTTATTTCGCGGCATGCATCAATACCGCTGCTTTTCTTAAGCCGAATATCCATTATTATTACTTCGGGGTTATGCTGTTCCGTCTTCAATAGTGCTTCTCCAAGACTGTTTGCCCCACCCACGACCTCCATATCGGGATACTGCTCAATAAAATGGGTCAGCCCATGCCTCACAATTTCGTGATCATCAACTACCAATACTTTAATCTTTTCCATTTTTGATTTTCATCTCCTTTTTTTCACGTCATTTGTCGGTTTGACGATAACAAGTTTAGAAAATCGGTATACTGAAAATAATATTGGTGCCTTCGCCCATTTTTGATGAAATCTGCATGTCTCCGCCGATAAGCTGTGCCCTTCTTTTCATATTTTTTATGCCAAGGTGTTGTCGACGTTTGTCCTCAGTAAACAGATCTGCCGAGGGCATTCCCAAACCATTGTCTTTTATTGATACCATTAGTTTTTTTCCTTCAATCCAAACATCCACACAGATATAATCTGCTCTTGAGTGCTTTTTGGCATTATTCAGGGCTTCTCGTACCATCTGCCGCAGCTGCTGCAGCCAATCCTCGGCATCAGAACGCGGTTCGATCTCCGTGCTTTGGCCAAGGGCGATATTTAAGCCGATAACAGGATATGATTTTTGCTGTAGCTCTTTGACTGTAGTTGTGAGGACCGTTTTGAGATCCTGGTCATTACCATTGGCCTCCAGTCCTTTAATATATGAACGAAGAGCATGAATTACATTGTTAAGCTGTTTGATCGATGAGCTTATTCTGTCAGATGCTGTTTTCCCGTCTTGGCCTATAATATTGACTGTTGTTTGTAAATCAAGCCCAACTGCAAAAATCGACTGAGTAACATCGTCATGTAAATCCCTAGCTATCCGCTCCCTCTCCCGATATACAGCCTCACTTCTCCTGCTTTCCATGACCTGCTTTTGTTTCTCCAGATCAAAGATGGCCAGCAGACTTGTAATTGACCACGTTGCAACCAAAGCCGTTGCGGTTCGGAATACCTCAATCGGAAGCCCGATTAGAGCCCTGAAGTTTTCAATATTGATGTATCTGCTCAGACCCCCGATGTTTTGTGGTACAATCAGACCGCTAAACAAACCATACAACCCAAAAGCAATTGAGGCAATCCAAAGGTCCCGGGTAACAGTTCTGTTATTAAAATCCTTAAATTCAGGGACCTGAAGAGCCAATCCATAAGCAGTAAACATTCCTGCCGGCAGGGCCAGAAGGTACCGGGACCAGCTTTCACTCTGCAGCAGGCATTCGAGCAAACCACTTTTACCAACCATGGTAATAAACCGGGCAAATTCTGCAAACCACCCAAGGAACAATACCGTTGGCAGGATAGCTCCCCATAAAAAATTTTTGTTGTGGGAATCACATACAAGTTTAACCCCAAAACAGAACAGGAAAAAATATGAAACAGACTGGAGAAGCCGTTGAACTGCAATCAGCTTCCATAATGGAAAATCCCCAAAATTGGGAACACCTACGGGAATGAAAACCATACCCCATTCACTGATACCGTGCAGGAGGGCAAAAGCAGCCAGCATGCTCAGACTATATGCCATGCGAAAGCTGCTGTAATTCCGGTACTGAAAGGCTATGGCAACTCCCATGGTATAAAAGGAGAGGCCATACAGAAAATACAATGCCAGGATGTTAAGCTGTAGTACATCGACCATGCCGCGACCTCCCTCTGTACAATATTAACTAAACAATTAAGCTGTTCAATATTACTAAGCTTAATAGTATGTTGTTTAATAAAAATGTACACGATGATAAGTCACTAGGTCAACAATCCGGGGGGGCGGCGGGATTTTTTGTACCTTAAGCGGTCACCAGCATCACTGAACGAATTTGTTGTCCGATTATTCAAGTACTGATTATTAAGTATTATAACAAACCGATTAGCAAATGTCAGATGTATAATGTCAGTTACAAATGACCCATTACGCAGGGGAATATCAGAGACAGGTAATACAGCTTTCCTTCCCGTGTCTTATTTAATTTTGGGAAAATAGGGACATTTGTCACTTGTTTGACAGTGACATTTGTATTAATATGAAGCCAGAAGCAGAGGACAAATGTCCTTAAAATAATAATACGAGGAGTGATTTATATGTCAGACGTACTCGTTCTTGCTTACCTGATTGTTGGTACCGGCCTTGTAACTGCTCTGGTATTCCATAAAGCAAGAGGCCATCACCGCATTTTCTCTGCCCTGTTGTGGTGGGCATCTTTGGGAGTCTTTGTAAGCAGCATCGGGGGACTGCTTATCCTTGGGACATTTACACCTAACATGGCCGCCTATAACCAAACAGCCGCAGACCTGTACAATCTTTTCAGCTGGGGCGGTGTAGAGTTGCCTGAGTATAATGACACAATAAACGTTTTTAGCAACCTTGGCATCATAATCAATTCCATGGGACTTGGTTTTTTGGTTATGGCTACCATGGCAGGCTTCTTCCCCAGGTCCTTTTTCTCAACATCCTCAAATCAAAAACAAAAAACCGCTCACTAGGAAGATTTACCAGGAAGACATATAATTACCGTCAATATTATCGAAGCCCTGTACCGGCCAACAGCCTGTCCAGGGCTTATATTTTTACTTAATCAATTTATTGATTGTTTTCCAGGACTTCATCAAAAACTTCGTCGTCCCCACTGGGTTGAATTCCAGCAATCAGAGCAAAGGCGATCGTTTTGAGAATCCTGATGTGTAGAACAAATCGTGGGAAAAAAGCGATATGAGATGAATAAGACCTCAAGATATGGGGTCTTTTTTTTATGCCAAAAATCAGGAGAATCGTGAAGTTTCATGAAAGATTTTTTATGACGGGAGAATTAGGGTGAAGCGTTCTCCGGCGACTATTATCATCTTGCCGGGCAATTGGTTGGTCGATAGAGCCGTAGTCAATTGCCATCGCACCCTCTACCAAAGCAATATACCTTCGCTCCATGATGCGTCCCTTTATTTGATTGAATATGCCTTGGTGGGCAAACTGGCTATTCCCTATTAGGATCAGCCCTGAAGTGTCTTTATCCAGGCGGTTTATCGGGCGAAAAAGGGTGTTCCTGCCCAAGCTCTGCCAGTAATATGTTACCGCATTAGCTAGGGTGCCGGTGCCGCCCAGTCGGGATGGATGAGTAGACATGCCTGCGGGCTTGTTCACCACTAAGAAGTCCACGTCTTCGTAAACTATATTTAGAGGAATCGACTCCGGTATGATTTTGCTATCCTCGGTGAAGTTCATATCAATTGTAATAATGTCCTCTGCATTGATGCGGTAGTTGGTATGGGTCGGATACCCGTTCACCTTTATTTTGTTCTGCTGCTTAAGCCGTACTACCAGAGAATGGGACAACAAAAGTTTTGCGGATATTATGTCCCGCAGAAAAGTATCCTGATCCAGAATACCTGCTGTGTATGTTAGCTGTGTATTGTCCATTTTTCCTCACTCTTTGGAATTAATTTTTATTATTACAATACTAACATAAAGACTACTGATATTGAAGCCAGGGCTCAATTAGAAGTTTCCGCTCATAAAATCCGCTCCTTGCAGCTGAGAGCGGATTTCGCATCTTGTTTTCTGGAAATTTTTGTAATATACTATTAAAAAACCGCTTTGTGAGAGATACAGCGGAGGTAAGGTGATGACATGGATAAAATTAAAACAATTTTCAATAATAACAATGGTTATGCTACTACAGTTGATTTGCGACAAGATGGTAATAGCCTATTCGCTTGTACAAAAATATATAAAGCAGGGTAAAATCATTAGAATTCGCAGAGGCTTTTATCAATGGCATAAAATTAACGAAACAAACGAAGCGGCTACTATTGCGGGACTATTTCCGGATGGTATTCTCTGCATGGATACTGCTTTGTTTTATTATGGTTATTCAAACAGAACTCCAAGTGAATAGCATTTTGATTTTGTAAAATGCCACGTTCACAAGGCTTTCTCAAAACTGTATAGGTAGTCGACTTTTTCCAGCCTAATTCTTCGAGACAAAGCTTTACAAGAGCGGTTGAATTAGAGTAAACCTATTTTGTCAAGAGGTAAGCTGGCAAAAAAAGAAAATCGCCCGATATGTTTTGATCGATTTTTTCCTCGATTTGTTTGTCAAAACAAGTCGCTATGTGTTCCCGTGCGTGTCAATGACAAGGTTAAGATATCATTTTCGATTTTGTAAATCAGTAACCAGTCAGGTGCTATGTGGCATTCTCGATGCCCTGCATAATTACCTATCAAAGCATGGTCAAGATACTTATGAGGAAGGATTTGTTCTTTACAGAGAAGATTAAGCACTTCTTCAAGCAGCTTAATATCGTACCCGCGTTTTACAATTATTTTAAAGTCCTTCTTGAACTTGCTTGAGTACCGGATTCTAAGCATTTAAATCCTCCATCAGTGTACTCACGCTGTCGAAGGTCTTACTCATGTTACGGTTATTATTGACATCTTCAATTGCTGCCAATGTATCGGAATTGGGTTTTTCAATGCGCAGGTCAAAAGGAATACCGCCGTAACGAACGGAATAACGAAGAAAAATATTCATAGCTGTAGACATATTAAGTCCAAGCTCTGAAAATATAGCTTCCGCCTTGCGTTTCAAATCCTCATCGACGCGAATGTTTAAATTAGTCGTATTTGGCATAGTAGCAACTCCTTTCTATGGCTATATTTTACAATATTATGTGCAAGGTGTCAATGCATTATACACATATGATTTACAATGTCATTACAATTACTGGATAATAGACTATATGATGCAGTTTTAGCGGTATTTTGATTAGATTTAATCGGACACTGTCTTTTCGGTGTTTGGGGGAAATGAACTTAAAACTGCTTACCCAGGTGGTCAATAGCCGCCTGTATGTCCGCCGCCAATATGTACCTATATTGAATTTGTTAAAAAATCAGCAATTGAAGCGGGTGATAATGGAACACTATCGTTTATGACACTGTTTTGGGCATAAAAACGAACCTGCGGGTTCAGACCATTTGGAGTTATCATGTGAAGTTAAACTAAAGATAAGGGGACTGATATGGGCCGATTTTGACTATATTGAGACTTTTCGGGAAGATAGTTTCTTTCAGGTCTCCGATAAGCATTCTTTTGCCAAAAAATTTTAGATTAGCTATTGACAGCCAATTAAGACAAGTGTAGAATATCATTGTAGACAATTGTAGAATATGGAGGTGAACTTTTGAATGCCTATGAAAAAACTTCCCGATGCCGAATTTGAGATTATGAAGGTTGTGTGGGCCAATGAGCCGCCTATTACCACCAGCATTATCATGGAGCAGTTGGGAAAAGAAAAGGAATGGAAGGCTCAAACCATTATCACCCTGTTGTTGCGCCTGGTGGAGCGCGGATTTGTCAGAACCGAAAAAAACGGGAAAGAACGCAATTATTTTCCGCTCATTGCCAAGGAAGACTATCTAAAGTTTGAAACCGGCGACTTTATGAAAAGGTTTCACGAGAATTCCTTTACAAGTTTGATTGCCACGTTGTATGACGGCAAAAAATTAAAAGACAGCGACCTCGACGAGCTGATGAAGTGGCTAAAGGAAAAGAGGGATTGACATGCAGGCATTTTTAATAACCTTGCTGAAATGTTCTGTTGCTATGTCGGTCATATCCCTTGTCTATATGGCGGCGATGCCACTTTTGTCTAAACGGTATACTGCAAAATGGCGGTATTATGTTTGGCTGGTGGTTGTGATAGGCTGGATCCTTCCTTTTCGGCCCCAGCTTGACGCAGCTTTGTTTCCGGTTAAGATGCCTACCATTCAGGTTTTCCCAGTAGAACATACCGGCACTGGTGAACTCCCAATAATGATTGTAAATGAAATAAGCAGGATTCCCTCTATTCCCCTATGGTGGGCGGTAGCAGGCGTGTGGGTTATCGGTGTGGTTGGAATGAGCACCTATCATGCCTGGCGGCATGGGCGATTTATAAAAATGGTCGGCCGCTGGAGCGAGGATGTAACCAATTCGCAGACCTTAGGCATTTTGGATGCTTTAAAGGCGGAAATGAAAATCACAACACAGGTGGGGCTAAAGACTTGTCCGGGGATTACCAGCCCGATGCTAATTGGTTTTCACCGACCTGTTATTTTACTGCCGTCCGTTAAAATTGCTGCCGACGAGTTGGCGCTCATTTTCAGGCATGAGCTGGTTCATCTAAAGAGAAATGACTTGTGGCACAAGGCACTGGTGCTGCTGGCAACCGCCATCCATTGGTTTAACCCGGTTGTCTATATCATGGCTAAAAGGGTCGCTGTGCAGTGCGAAATTTCCTGTGATGAACTGGTTCTACGAGGAACAAGTTTCCAACAACGCAAGCAATACGGAGAAACTATCATTGGGGTAGTCAGAAACGGAGCTAAGCTCCAGACAGCTTTATCAACTAATTATTATGGAGGAAAAAAAGGTATGAAAACTCGTATTTTTTCAATCATGGACACAACGAAAAAGAAGGCCGGAGTTGTTATCCTCTGCGTTGCGCTTATAACCATAATAGGGGCAGGAACAATATTTACCGTTGACGCCAGTTCCCCAAATGATGCGCCAAGTAAACAGACACTAACTGCCGCCACTGGCACTGGCGAACCCGAAGTTGAGCGGCCGCCCTATTCTGATGGTGAAAGAAAAAGCAGGGAAGAATTCTTAGCTGATGCCGGCCTCTTGAAATTTGACAATGCTGAACATATTTATCGTTTTGATGGGAAATGGGTACGCACCATAAATGATAAATATGTCTGGAATGGAAGACATTACGGTGGTGTGAGCAGAAGTGCGGGCAATTATTCAGGAAAACCTGTTGACCTTAAAACTGTCAGGAATCCTGAAACCAACAAAATAGAAAGACTTGTTGAAATGCCCGAAGAAGAAACGCAACTAGTTGTAAAAGATCTCCCTGCTGAGAAAGTAAGCAATTCTATGGATAATTATTCTGAACTATTAACCAAGGTCGAAAATGACCCTGTTAAGTATTATTATAACGGTCGCTGGGTACGTTCTTTATATGATGCGAACAGTCAAAATAGCAAGTCAGTTCTTTATTTTAATGCTGTGGAAGATAAAGATGTCTTGGGCAAAACAGCTATTTATCTAAAAACAATAAGAAATGAAGAAACAAACGAAATTGAAAAATTGGTTGAAATGCCCGAAGCAGAAGTGTTTGACCTATTAGGCAGTGATGATGATAAGCTTATTATTATGTCCCGAGCTTCATTAGATAAGAATTAATAGCTACTAGGCGCATTGATTGTATTCCTCGACAATTTCCAGTCATTGTCTTGCTGCTGCGTCACTGATAGAATTAGGGTGAAGTGGGTGGCCGTGTTTATGCAAAGAAGCTTGAGCTGGATGATAAATTAAAAGAGCTGAGTCCGTGTCTTGCAGATACACCGGAAGTTTCTGCAGTGTTTTTGTTTGGTTCGTATGGAACTGAGCAGCAGACTGACCTTAGCGACATTGATTTTGCTGTCTTGTTTAACACAAAAACCGGACTCAAAGAGGAAGCCGCCTTGCTTGCCAAGCTTTCGGAGATGCTGGAAACAGACCGGGTTGATTTGGTCAATTTAAACAAAGCGCCACTACACCTTCAGTTCCGGGCAATATCTGAAGGAGTCATTATTTTCGAGAGAGACTATATTACAACATGCGATTATATAGAAAATGTAATGGGACTTTATCAGGATTATGCCATTGATTTGTATTTCTTTAATAAGGAATACGATGAAGCTTTAAAGGAGGCTTATGCTAATGGTTGATGGGGATAAAATTCGCAATAAGATACAAACCATTGAAGGAAATACGGCCAAACTTGAAGTGCTTGCCAGAGATAGTCCTAAAGATTTTAGGGATGATTTTCGCAATGTTGAAGCAGCTAAACACTTGTTGCAGGTAAATGTTGAGGCCATGATTGACATAGCAAATCATATTATTGCCAGAAATCGGTGGAGGACGCCTGCGACTATATGTATCATAGAGTAGATGACGGGGAAATATATGATATTCTTCAGGGCTATCTTGATGATTTTCGCAAATTTGTCGGAGGGATAGCGAAAAAGGTGTTTTAAGGGATTGCGTGCAGATGCAAAGGACCGGGAATTATTTCCGGTCCTTTGCATTTGGGCTGGTTTTATATTACACTATTCATATTCAGTATTAGTGTTAAAAAGGTGGCTAATTATGCTCAGGAGCGTTTTGTTTGTTTGTGGTATTATCTCGTTGATATTGGCCTTTATCGGGATATTTCTGCCGCTTTTACCGACTGTTCCCCTGATTATTTTGGCCGCGGCCTGTTTTGCCAGGAGTTCCGTTGTCTTGCACCGGTGGCTGATTAATAATAAATATTTTGGTCCGATTATAAAAGCTTGGGAAGAAAGTAAAAGCATCTCTTTAAGTGCGAAGATAATATCAATAGTGGTTCTGAATTTTTCTATTATGATATCAATCATTCTGGTTAAGGCATATCTTTGGGCCGTGATTGTTCTCATTGGGGTTAATATCGGTGTGAGCTTGTATATTATACGGATTCCCACCACCGGACCGGATAATAAAAAGTTTCCGAAAAATTAGTCTAAAGTTAATGCTTTTTTAAAACTTTCCTAAAAACTTTGTTTTATAATGACCATAAGCAGAGTTTGGGGGAGTTGTTATGCAGTATATTTTTCGCTGGGATAACTGGATTTTTTCCCGTATTAACAATCATTTAAGCTGTCCGTTGCTGAATAGATTAATGCCGGTATTGACTTTTCTGGGGGGAGCCAGGATGTCTGTGCTCACCTGCCTGATTTTGCTGGCTGCGAGCTACGGGAAAAGTGATTTAGGTAAAAATGCCTTATATGCTTTGGCCGGCAGTCACCTACCCGACAGATGTTTTCATCGGGGCGGCTTTGGGCAGTGTATCGGCTGTTGTTGCCTGTGTTTTGTAAGCGGCATGCGCCATAGCTTCTCTGGGGTGAGTGGGTAGTGCGCTCGGTGGCCAATCTCACTCGCCGGGACGGGGAAAAATTTTTGGCTCCGGCTCCGCAGGTGCCGGTACGGACTGAAGTACAGCCTTTTCCGCTGATAGCGGCTAATGAGGCCCTGGAAGCTTTGCGGGGCGGCAAGTTGCGGGGTGCGGCAGTGTTGGCAATAGGTACTGCAGGTCAGCCGGCTGTTTGCAGAAATAAGACGCCAGTGGCGATGTAAAGGGAAATATTGAATATAAAATTTTGCAGCAAAGGTATGGACAACCCAGTCGTTTGCACTTATAATTTAATTATCTGTTACTACAATATGTCGTACTATGGTGGAGAGGTGGGTATCTAATGTCTGCAAAAAAGTCGAGCCGGATGGCGCCTAATAAATCAAAGAAAAATATTTTGCTGATCCTGGGGTCTGTAGCCACTGTGCTGCTGTTATATATTATCGTGACGGTAACTGGTGGAACTACTGTAGATCCAAAAAATGCAACCCCGGCAATGCTGAACAACGGTGTGCAGGAAGTAACTATGGAAGTAACGGAGTATGGATATAAGCCGGATGTAATTAAGGCCCAAAAAGGTGTGCCCTTGACTATCCGGACTAATTCAACCGCTAATGCCGGCTGCGTGCGGGGGATAATGTTTCCTGATTTTAATATTAACAAAGCGCTTAATGTTGGTGTAGACACAATTACTTTTACACCGGACAAAGCGGGAACTTTTGAGTTTATGTGCCAGATGAGGATGTCTAAGGCAACTTTAATCGTAGAAGCATAGAAATGGCCGTCACGGCCAGGAATCACCTTCCACCGACGGGTGCTGGAAGGTGATTTTTTGTGATTCTTTGTGAATATTTGTTATAATATAACTATATTGCACCGGCAGCATCAGCAAGGAGGTGCCGCTTGAAGGTTAACATCTATTCCAAAAAATTTAACAACGCAGCCGGTTATGACCTCCGGGTCGGTGATCAGACAGCTACCGTCCAGGACTATCTTGATGCTGTCAATGCTTTCATCGATGATGAAAAGCTGGTCAGGGGAGAAAATCTTTCGGTATGCAAGGGTTGTGACGGCTGCTGCCGGGAGCGCATACCGCTGACCTACATTGATGTATTGCATATGCAGCAGAGTGCCGCAATACAGGCTGCAAGTACGGGAGGGCAGTTGTCACTGGCGGGGCTGCTGGCAAAGTTTGCGTATGTTTATGTGCAAGGGCCGATAGTGGATATAAGTTTTGGCTGCAGAATTAATGGGGCCTGTATTTGGCTGGATGAGGGCACCGGCTGCTGTCAAAACTATGCCTGGCGCCCGCTGGTATGCCAAAGTTTTATCTGCATTCCCAATAGCGGCAAAGCCAAAGCATTACGCAGCGTTATTATTAATCAGGGGATGGATGAATTGGTCCGCCAGGCAATCCTGGCTGCCGGGGCGACCGGCAGCCCGCTTATAATGCATGAAGCAGATGAACCGGCAATATGTTTGGCTGATTGGCCGGAGAATCCTTTTAGCGGTAAAACCGCGTACAGCCAGGTGCTTTTGCGGGACCTTTGCCCTGTGGACCTTTGGCAGGCTTTAGACTGTTGACGACCTCTGACAGGCTTTAGGCACATTAACCCGGTTAAAAAAAGATAAAACAAAAACAGTCCCGTCGCGGGACTGTTTTTGTTTATCGAGGTTTTTGTTTAGCAATTGTTTTGCGGCATTAACTATTTGTCATTTCGTCGGTGTAAACCCGGGGTTTCCAGTTCTTAAGAATAGCCTCATCAATAACCAGTTGGTTATTTTCCACTGTGTATTTGATTTCTTCCGGGGCAAACCGTACGCAGCCGCCCATCAGGCCCATCAGGTCATTGAGCCGCCATCTGGTGCCGCAGGCACCGCAGACCAATTCCTTGCCTTCAATGCTAAATTTGGTGCCCATACATGGTTCGCAGATACTGGTGGTTAACACCACCCGTCCGGCCGGGGAAATATAGGCCATCAGCGGCAGGTAGTCCAGTTTCATAAAATATTTACGTCTATTTTCCAGGTATTCGGTGTAGATAATTGTATCTTTTTTCAGCGCATCTAGGGAAATGAAGGCCTTGCCGTTATTTACGGTCAGCTTCGTGTTGGTCATGGTAAATTTTTTGCCTTCATAGTTTAGCGTGCGGCCAATGTTATAGTTGCCGCCTTTTTCACTTTCGTACGGCTGGTTCAAATACATAAAAACGGCTATGCCGAGAGCGACTACGATACTCAAACCGGCCAGGATTTTTTTGTTTCGCCGGGAACGGTAAGCTTGATAGTCTTCCATAAACTTAGCACGTTTCTCTGCTCTGTTTTCTTCCATGTTTTTCCCCTCTCTTTTATAGGGATAGCGCAGTTTATCAGAAGGACCGGATAACGTCTTTCAATACCTGCAGGGAGTCGGCGCCGCCTACGGCAATCCAGTAAACCTCAGTCCCTATCTGCCAGTAATAGTGGTCCTGGCCCATGCCGGTAACATAAATTACCTTTTGGTTTTCCGCGGTAATTTCTTTGCGTCCTTTAAAGACCTGGCTGGCAGGCATTTTTTCGTCCATTACCCGCATCATTTCTACGGCCTCGGCCTCAGTATTCGATTCTGAGACCCAAATGGTCATCTGACTGCTGCCGCTCATATATTGAGCAATGAAGCCCTGCTTGATTGTGATATCTTTGCCATGCAGCTTGCTGATCATGACCATGGCTTGCTCACCGGTGTTGACCTGAGCCAAGCTCATACCGGCCAAAGTTTGCGGAAAAGAACTTTCACTGAGTGTTGAAGATGTTTGTCCGGCCGGGCCATAAAGGTTGTACAGCAGCACACCGGATACCCCGGCAAAGCCGAGTACAATAATGGCCGCAATAATTATTAAGGTCTTTTTTGACAAACTTATCGCTCCTTTCGCATATAAAGCATTGGGTTTATTATAGGCCTTTGTTTTCCATAGACTTTTTCAATATATATAATTCGTTTTGCAACTGTTTTTCCCTGCTGCCCAAAATAATAGTGTAGCCAAAAATCAGCGCCCAGGTGATGGTGTATGCGGCAAACAAATACCACATTTTCATTTCGGCAGACCTCCTCTTTTGATGAGTGCTTTAGTTAAAACGGTTTCGTAATTTTTCTTTTATTGCGGTTACTTCGGCTTGCATTTGCTGAATGTAGATACCTTTTTGTAAAAGATAGAAGTAGAGCAGGGTAAAGGCGGCAATACTGAGCAGCAGCGTTCTTACCATGGACGGGGCCATGGCAAAGCCTTCACCGGAGACGATAGTAGGATGAATGGTCCGCCACCAGCGGATGGACATCCAGACAATCGGTACGTCAATAAAGCCAATAATGCCAAAAATTGCGGCGTAGCGGGCTCTTTTTTCCGGTTCATCGATGGAAGCCCTGATCATCAGGTAAGCCACGTAAATAAACCAGAGCACCAGAGTGGTGGTTAACCGGTGGTCCCAGGTCCACCAGGCGTTCCAGGAAGCCCGTCCCCAGACGGGGCCGGTCAGCAGGACAATAGTGGTAAACAGGACACCGATTTCGGCGGAAGCACAGGATATGACATCCCATTTACTGTCCTTGGTCTTCAGGTAGGCGATGCCTGCCAGCATTACCACGAAAAAGGCGAAAAAACCCAGCCAGGCGGAGGCCACGTGGAAGTAAATTATTTTTGATACCGGCCCCTGGATTTTTTCGTTAGGCACCCACATGAAAACGAGGTACACGGCCAACGCCATGACGGCAAAGGTGGCCCAGCCCAGCACCCGGTGGTATTTCCAGTGAGTAGGGACAATTGGCTCTTTAGCCATGGATTACACCTCCAGCACATATTCAAAAAGCAGCAAGGGTACAACCAGGAAAATGATATCAAAAGCAATAATAATTTTTAACCATATCAGCCATTCAGCAGCCGGTGCGCCACTAAGTACAGCCGTCGTGGCCTGCACAGCCCCGAGAACAACCGGCACAATCAGCGGGAAGAGAATAACCGGCAAAAGGATTTCACTGTTCCTGGTATTTGCCGACATGGCCGCCAAAAAAGTGCCGCTGGCAATAAAACCCAGCGTGCCCAGGAAAACAACTAAGGTCAGCGGGCCAACTGCCTGGTAGCTTATTTTATAATTAAACAAAACCGCAAAAATCGGCAGGCTGATAATTTCCATGATGGCCATAAAGATAAAATTGCCAATCATTTTACCGAAAAAAATGGCGCTTTTGTCTATCGGGCAGAGCATCAGGCCCAAAATACAGTCATTTGTTTTTTCTGATAAAAATGAACGGTTCAGCCCCAGAATACCGGCAAAAATAAAACTAACCCAGATAATGCCGGGAAAAACCTCTTTGACCAGAGCTTTTGACGGATCAAAAGCAAACACAAAGATAATGATGGTAAGGAAGGCGAAAATTAGCATGGCGCTCAGCATTTCCTTGGTACGGAACTCGGAGGTCAGATCCTTGCGGACGATGGCCCCAATATTTGTGAAAAAGCCCACTTTACCCGACCTCCCCGGCTTTTTGTAAATATAACTGCTTCAGTTCATCCCGGGTAAATGCTGTATTGTCGCCGTCGTAAACAATGCTGCCTTTGACCACGAAAAGTACCCGGTCTGTTATATCCAGCCCTTCTTCAAAGTTATGGGTAACCATGAAGATGGTCCGGTCGGCGTTGCTCAGTCCGGCCAGCACGCCATTCAAAATCTGAATAGCATGAGGGTCCAGTCCGGTATATGGCTCATCCAGAAAAAGGATTGCCGGGTTGTGCAGAATAGCCCGGGCAATAGCCAGGCGTTGCTGCATCCCCCGGGAGAAGGTGCGCACCGGGTCCTGCAGGGAGAATTCCAGTCCCACCTGTTGCAATACTTCATAAATCCGGTCTCTGAGATGGGGCACATCATACATCCGGCCATAGAATTGCAGGTTTTCCCAGGCCGTAAGGTTTTCGTACAAAAAGGTTTGATGGGAAATGACCCCAAGCTGTTTACTGATGATGGTCGGATCCTTTTTGGCGTCAATGCCGTTGATTATTATTTCGCCGGTGGAGGGCTTCATTAGCAGGGACAAAATTTTCAACAGGGTGCTTTTGCCGGCGCCATTTGGTCCAAAAACTGTAATAAACTGGTTTTTCGGAATATGCAGGTCAATGCCCCGCAGAATCATTTTAGCCCCGATTTTTTTGGACAGGTTGGTTGCTTTGATCACGGTATCCCTCCTAACCGGGCTACAGGTATTAGTACTCTTCTGCTGTTTCTTCGAGTTCTTCGAGTTCTTCCAGTTCTTTGATCTTTAGCTTGACTTTTACCAGTCGGGATTTATATTGGGCCCGCAGTTCTTCATATGCTTCCGCAGTTACCTCGCCATTTTCTTGGCGCTCGTCCAACGCGGCAATCTTAGTCATCAGGCGTTTTTGTTTAATTACCAGCTCGTCCAGCAGCCGGGCGAGTTTTTCCTCGGCTTCCTGCTGCTGCTTAGCTTTTTGTTTTTTCCGCAGCCAGTAGCCGGTTAGGGCGATCCCGCCAAAACCCAGCAGTATCAGAACCACCGTCCAGATGTGCGGGTCGGTGTTGGCGAGGGGCGAGTTATACCAGCGGGAAAGGTGCGAATTGCTGTGAAACTTGCTGTTGCCCGGTGTATAGCCCTGGCCCACCCGGTCCGGAGCGGCGGTCAGGGTAAACTTTTGGTTTTTTACGGCTTTTTCCAGAAAGAAGATCCGAAAATCTTTACCGTCCATTGCCTGGTAGCCGGCATCAGTGATGGTTTTATTGCCGTCCAGACTCAGCTCGCCCTTGGGGGACAGCACATAAAAAATTTCTGTGGGATAATTAATAGTTTTGCCAAGTTGTAACTGGCCGGCAGTGAAAGGAAGGTCATATTGCAGGGTAATTTCTTGTGTGCCAACCGTAACCGGGGTAGTAGTGGCGATACCCTGGGCGGTAGTGAGCACGGTGTTTTGCGGCACGCCCATGACCTGCAGGTTTTGATTACCGGCAGGCAACGACATCTGGAGCACTTCTGTTTTGCCGGCGGAATTTTTGCTGCCGACATAAGTGTCGGTGCCTGTGTTTTTAAACCGCATTACTTCTTTGACCTGCAAGGTGGTATCCTTGGTAGTCAGCAGCAGGTGGTGAATCTCCAGTTTGATTTTATCATCCTTGGTGGTTTCCCCGGCCCAGGCTGTCCCGTTGATTAAGAAGACCGCCAGTGCCAGGATAATCACCAGCAGATTTGATTTGTGTTTCGGCTTGGTCATTTGCTCACTCCTTCCCGGCGGCGGAGGTTTTCCGCAATTCCTGAAGTTCTTTTTCAATTTCATCTTCAATATCCGCAGCTGTTTTTGCCTCTTTTGATATATCCGGGGAGGCAGTTTCCAGATCTGTGTCCTCTTCATCCTGCAGAATCTCCAGCGCCTTTTGCTTGTACTGGCTTTTCAGGATTTCATAATCATCTGGGGAAAGTTTATTCATTTGATAGTCAAACTCAATTTCGTTGATGGTGGTAAACACAGTCTCTTTTTCATTTTCAGCCAATTCCTCGTCATCAGCCAATAATGCCTTCCGGTAACCCGGCTTTTCTGTCCGCAGCAACGGCCAGGCTACCAAAACGGCTACCAGGATAAGGACTATTACGATACCCACAACGGTCATTATTTTCACCTTCCTTGTGGTTAAATGGGATATACTTTGGTAGATTACAGGTACTTTTTGAGTTCCTTGTCCAACTGCTCTTCATATTCGGACAGGTCAACATTTTGCTTTTTGGTTTGGTTTGCTTCGTCCATTGCCTCCAGTCTGGCGTTAAAGACCCACTTGTCCAGCACAAAGTACATGAGTACACTGCCCAAAATAAGTGCCAGGAAGGGGGTTACCCAGGCGGTGACATTAAACCCCTTGGCCTGAGGTGCCGCCAAAACTTTTTCGCCGTATATAGAGACAAAGTGCCCCAGGATTTCATCTTTAGTCTGACCTTTTTGCAGGCGTTCAATAACAATTTTGCGCATGTGTAGTGCGGTTTGGTTGTCGCAGGCGGACAGGATCATGCCGCAGTCATCCTGGCAAACCAGCATTTCTTCGATGTCCTTTTGGAGGTTCTGGTCTATCTCGGCGGCCCAGCCGGCAGATGCAAAAAGAATAAGCATTAAGGCGACGAGGAGACCAATTGTTATTAGGTTTTTCTTCATCTGCATAGCAATCAACTCCTCCGAGTATACTTGCCGCCCACCTGAGCCCCTTTGCCGGGCCAGAGGGCAAATACGGTACCGATAAGCATTACATAGCCGCCAATCCATAACCAGGCTACCAACGGGTTAACCTGAACCTTAAACGTGGCCCGGCCGTCTTTTTCCCAGCCAGCCAGAATTACATAGAGGTCTTCCGCCAGACTACCCAAGATGTCTACTTCGCTGGCCGGGGTTTCATGGGTAGCATAGAATTTTTTCTCCGGTTCCAATCGGCCCATAAAGCTGCCTGCCTTGGTTACGCTCAGGTTGGCGTAAACAACGGCAGTTTTGCCTTCTGTCCGTTCCGCTAGATTGTCATAGGTCAGGGCATATTCTTCAATCCGGATGGTTTCACCGGGCTTAATGGTTTTTTCCAATACTTTTTCATAAGTGTTGGAACCGATAACGCCGACCATTAACATCAGTATACCAATGTGGATGATATACCCGCCATAACGGCGCCGGTTCCGGACCAGCAACCGGCTAAAGGCCACAACTATATTTTCACCGGTCAGCTTCATGCGCACCCCGATGGCTTTAATAACTTCCCAGAAAGTGGCAATGAGGGCAAAGGCGGTGGTGGCAAAGGCGAAAAGGGGGTATATTTTTCGCAGGCCTAACAAGTAGGCTACAATGATGAAAATGGCAGTACCAATTAAAGGTACGGCAAAATTTTGCAGCAGATTCTTGGCGGAAGATTTTCGCCAGGCAATCAGAGGGCAAATGCCAATCAGAATGATCAACAGCAGCCCCAGCGGGGCATTGACTTTGTTAAAATAGGGGATTGATACCGTAGCCTTTACACCGGTAAATACCTCTGAAATCAGTGGATAGATGGTGCCGAAAAAGGTGGCAAAGGCAATCCCCACCAGAATCAGGTTGTTGGCCAAAAAGGAGCTTTCTTTGGAGATGTAGGATTCAAATTCGCGGGCTTCTTTCAACATGTTCAGCCGGTCGGCAATCAGCCAGAAGGAAGCAACAAACACGATGCCGGTAAAGACCAGGAAGAAAGCGCCCAGACTGGAATTTCCAAAGGCGTGCACCGAAGTTAAAATGCCGCTGCGCACCAGGAAGGTGCCAAAAAGGGTGAGCATATAAGTGATCGCAATAAGGGAAACATTCCAGATTTTCAGCATGTTTTTCCGTTCCTGAATCATTACCGAATGCAGGAAGGCACTGCCGGTCAACCAGGGAATAAAGGATGCGTTTTCAACCGGGTCCCAGGCCCAGTACCCACCCCAGCCCAGTTCCACATATGCCCATTGGGCACCGGAAAGGTTGCCGTAGGTCAGGAACAGCCAGGCCCATACCGTCCATCCCCGGGTTATTTTTATCCAGCGGTCATCAGCATTTTTGGTGATTAAAGCAGCCATGGCGTATGCGAAGGGGACGGCAAAACCGACATAACCGAGGAATGTGGTGATGGGATGGACAACCATGCCAAAGTTTTGCAGCATCGGGTTTAAGCCGTTACCTTCAGCCGGGTTCCAGTTAAGCTGTTCAAAGGGATTGGTGACAAAGGACAGGACAAACAGGAAAAATACCTGGTTTACTAAAAGAATACTTGAAGCATAAGGGGTCAGGTCTTCAACTTTTTTGGAGTACGTAACTACGGCTGTATAAATTGCCAGAACCCACTGCCAGAGCAGTAGGGAACCGGCGCCGCCGGCCCACCAAGCGGTAAGCTTGTATGAAAAGGGCAAGTCTGTACTGGTGTAGTCGTATACATATTTTATGGAAAAGTCACTGGTCACCAGCGCCCAGATAAGTGCTGCGGAAGCTACGGTAGTAAGGATGGCGTTGGTTAGTACCGCGCCCTTGGCGCTTGTCACCAGCTTTTTGTTGCCGGTTTTATGTCCGATTAGCTGCCCGGCGATAGCGTAGATTGATAGAAAAAAGCTGGTCACCAGTGATATATAACCGATATCGGCCATGATAATACCTCCTGACGGTTGATGTAGTGCGACGTTTTGCTACTGCTTAGCCCCTGGCGAGGTGCCTGCGGGGGCTTCTTCTTCATATTTGGACGGACATTTAACTTTAACGGCATCGGCGACAAATTCGTTGTTGTTATTAAATTTGCCTTCGACAATAATGGGGTAGCCGGAATCAAAGTTGTCCGGTTTGACATCATTAAAAATGACCTTAATTATATTTTTGCCGTCAGTGAGGCCAAACCGTAATTCAATTTTATCTGCGTTCCAGGTAGTGCTGTCGGGTGCCAAATTTCCTTCCATTTGTATGAATTTAGCAGTGGATTTGTTTTGTACTGCCAAAGCTTCCTTGATGGTCAGATAGGAACCGGTATTATTGGAAAGCCCAGATGTGATTAAAAGACCGATAGCACCAATAATCACTAGAGTTCCAATAATGAGCTTAACCTTTTTATTCATGACCTGCCTCCTCGCTTAAGCGTACTCCTCTTCCAGCTCGGCAATCAGTTCGCGGTAAGTTTCTTCACTGATTTCGCCGTTTAAGAGCATTTGGCGAATTTTTTTCTTTTCTTTGGCTAGTTTTGGGTTATTGCTTACCGGCGACCTGGCCCCTTTTGAGGTGTTTTGTCGCTGAATTCGTTCGATTCTCTCGGCCGAGGACTGTTTATTGGAGTTGTTCATGGCGTAAAAAATAAATACCACCAGTACAACCACGAACAGGATAGAGGGGATGAGTACTTCGGGCTTTTTCCAGGCCGAGGTACCGAGGGGATCAGCCGGTTTGGCTTCGTTAGCGCCCGGGTTTTCCTGCTTTTTTACTGACGGGCTGGTATCTGACCTGGTATAACTAAACTTAAAATCCACCGGCTTGTCCGGGGTTAACTGTTGAAAATTATAGTAGTAATCATTGAAGTTTTTGTTGTCCTTGCCGGTGGAAGCCGGCTGGGGGGTGGATTTAAAGTTGGTGGAATTTAACGGTTCTTTAAAGGTTAGTTTTAATTGGTTGACTTTGTAGCTGGGTCGGAAGGTAAAGGCGATAGTCTTGTCCGGCTGGCCCTGAATAGGATTATAATAGTATTCCAGCCAGAAGGGGAATTCTTGGCCGGGGGCCAGTTTTTGGGTCATTTTCCAGGATAATTCTGCGTAATCACCTTTGTCCGTGAGCTCATAAGGCTGGCAGGAGTGTTCGGTGCCGTTAATCAGTTCACAGGCCATGTTTACTTTGATGCTGTCCATTTTACCGTCGGCACCCTTGGGAATGTTAAATTTTACTGACCCTGAATACTCTTTGCCGGAGGTGTTAACCAGTGTCCCGGTCAAGATGTGCAGTACATTGGGTTCGTCATATTCCGACCAGATTTGAAAGTCCAGGTTTTTCATTTCCATTTCGCTGCCCGCCGCCTGCGCCGGCTGTGGTATCAGCAGCAAGGTCAGGGTCAGCAGCAGCAGGGTGAGACTTGAGAGCTTTTTAAAGCGCCTTTTCAACAACATACGTCCTCCTCCTTAATTCAATCAAGTAGTATTACAAGACAACGTACTACGATGAGTAGTAGTCCAGCTTTTATTATATAGCTTTGTTCATTTTTTAACAAGACCTTATTTAGCTTTTTTCCACGGAAAAAACATTTGTTAAAAATTGGCATGAAAAAACCCCGGCAAACAAACCGGGGCACTGGTAAAACGTTATGGAAACTGTTATTGATATTGCATTTGGCCTGCTGATTGATAAGCATTCATCATGGTACCGGTGGTGTTTTGCTGCAGCGTGGGTACCTGGTACATGCCCTTCTGATTCATATACTGGAACAATTCATACGCCTGGTTTACCGCAGAAACTGCGCAATTCATGACAATGGAGCGCAGTGTGGGGTCGGCGCATTCTAGTGCGGCGTGAGTGCATTTAACGGCACCGGCTTTGCTGCAGCACATCATGCCTGAGGCCACGTCCCGGTCATCCATTTGATTGATGTTCGTATTGGGTTGCTGGGGCGCCGGCTGTCTTAAACCGTATTGGGGCTGGAAGCTCTTTTTTACCCGGTAAGGTACTGCCGAGCTCATGCCCTGGTTGTGCAGGTAGTTGACCATGTTATCGTAACTGCCCGACATATGTTGTAATTGTTTGTCTAATATAGACATCAACTGCTGGTCTTTAATATGGGGGCGGTATAATTCAAACTGGTTGATACCGTCAATAGTTTGCGTAAGCACCTCGTGCACCTGCATCATTTCATGAGCGCCAAATTTGCGCTGCTGCATGTTGCCCATGCCGACATTGGTGCCGGTACCTACATTTGTACCCATGGTGCCCATTCCCATATCGGTGCCCATACCGCCGTAGCTTTGCGTGCCGGCCATGCTGCCGGTGCCCCAGTTTGTGCCCATGCCGCCAATTTCCCAGTTAGCTTCGGTGCCGCCCTGGCCGCCGGAACTAAAGCCGGTTGCTGTGCCGCCTGTGCCCGGTTCGGTGAAGCTGCGTGCGCTCTGTTTAGTGTACGTGGGTTTGTAAGTTTGATTCGACATTATCAGGTTAACCTCCTCAAATTTTTTTCAGTGATAGGTTATCCTGATTTATCATTTAAAATTCACATTTATGCATTATCCTGCCGGTTATAATTATTTTGCCGGATGTGAGCTACATCACGGCGCAGGGCGTTGTTTTATGGGATAATAGGACATGAGGTGATAGGCATGCAGTTGACCATTGTTTTAAAGCTGATTATATCTTTTACCACCGGTATTGTTTTTTGGTTTTGGGCACTGTTGGTATTTATGGTTTATTCCTTTTTACCACCGACCAAAATACCCAACTCCATAATTTTTACCGTGGTCGCACCAGCGTTGTATTTGTTAGGGATGAATTACCTGTTGAAAAGGATTTTCAAAGATACGGGGCGTAAACAGTACCTGATTAATGCGGTAATAACGGCTGCAATGACCGGTTTGTCCCTGCTGATGCTGGATACAATGGGAAAAATGGTCTATTGATGCAAAATTATTAAGACTTGGTGGGCATTAATAGGTTGACTTTGCCGCTGATTTGGATATAATTATTATTGTAACTGTTCACGGGGGCATAGCTCAGCTGGGAGAGCGCTTGAATGGCATTCAAGAGGTCAGCGGTTCGATC
>CAZWUW010000037.1:0-28444 GCA_964636895.1 uncultured Eubacteriales bacterium | reverse complement strand
TCACAGTAATTACACTTTTTAAAACAAAAAGGGACATGCATGTAGAGTCCTATGGGCATTTTTTGACCCTCCAACTGATTAGGCTGATATGCTGCATCGGGCATATGCTGTTTCTGCTAAATATTTTTCATTTGGCTTCCCCACCAATTATTTTGCCTCTGACAAAAAAACCGATGATGAACAGTACCACAATTATACCCCCGGAAATGACAATGTCCATGTAATGCCTATCATAAATGTTAGCCCCGATGCTGGCGGAAATTATAATCCCGGGAATTCTTGCCAGCGCATAGATGCTTAGAAAGCGCAAGGAGCCAATCGGCGTCAATCCGGCAATATAGGCCAAAACATCCTTTGGAATACCTGGTATGCTACAGATAATAAACATACCAAGCCCTGCTTTATTTGTGTTTAACAACCTGCCAAATTGCTCATACTGGCTTTCGGCGACAAATTTTTTGACTAACTTGTACCCAAAAAAACGGGACATAAAGAATGCCAGGGTCGCACCAAGCATGACCCCAACATAAGACAAGGCCGCCCCAGACAAGGCACCATAGACAAAACCACCTGAAACATGGAGCAAATCGCCGGGTATGGCCGCAATAACCACCTGCAACACCTGCAACAACAAAAAAACAAAAATTCCGGCATTGCCAAATGACTTCAGAAAATCCCTGATTTTCTCCGGCTTGCTCGTTAGCTCAGCAATCATCGGCATCAGAGTAATAGATAAATATGCAATAAGCGCTAAAAAAACCAGCAGTAACAAAACATATTTTTTTTCGCTTTTTAGCTTGTCGATAATACTCATTTTACCCCATCCTGAATTATAAAACTTAATTATGCCGGTTTTGCGGAAACGTCGCCTCCCTCTGCCGCTTTTGATAAAGCGGTGATTTTGGCTACGCTAAGCAAACTGCAATACCATTTTATCATATATTCTTGACACTATCACGCATTCTTTGCCGCTAGGCGAGTAAAACGTCATCTACGACCTGCAAAGAGAAAAGCGCCCTTGTTTTTTTTTGCAAAAAATGTTGCTGTATTTTATTGGTAATGTTATAATTGTTATAACATTACGTATGGAGGTAAGTATGGAAGTAAGAAAAATTTTTAAAGCCGGAAACAGTCATGTGGTGTCACTGCCGAATGAAATTTTAAAAGTCCTGGGAATTAAAGAAGGAACTCAAATTACTATTGATTTGGACAAAGATAACACCAGGATAATTTTAACTCCCCTGCCCATCATGGAAAAACCGGTAATTACAAAGGAATATGCCGAGATGGTGGAAGAGTTTATTGCCGAATATGAAGTGGCATTAAAGAAACTGGCCAAATGAAGCATTTAACGGTTGAGGAAATACTCTTCCTACATCACATGTTAATCAAAAAGACCGGAGGGGCGCCAGGCATCAGAGATTTAGGGCTGCTGCAGTCTGCCGCTGCCCGGCCCTCAGCAGGTTTTGCCCGGACTGAAGCTTACCCTTCGTCAATTGATAAAGCCGCAGTTTTGGCACATTCGATTATCTCGAATCATCCGCTTATTGACGGTAACAAAAGAACAGGAATTGCCGCGGCCGGTCTTTTTTTGAGAAAAAATGACCTTTTCTTGAAAACTACTCAGGATGAAATGATTCAGTTTACTTTAAAAATAGCCAGGGGCGAAATTAGCTGGCAGGAAATATCCACATGGCTTGCGCGATATTGTATCAAGGCTAATTAGCATTTAATTATTTTATCGACATCAAAGTTTTAGCGCTATTCTATCCAATTCTTTTTTACTAAGTCCGGCCATTTTGAGATGGTTTAGACCGTCTCTGTCATAAAAAATATCCTTTTTCAGCCTTTTTACCGGGTCTTCAGGCTTGGGTGGCACAATTTTATTAATTTGCTCCTGGAGATTTGCTATTTCCATGCCTTTCTCCTTTAACCGATCGCTTCTTGCTATTCTCTCATAAATTCCCGCCAATTTGAGGCATAGCGGCGAAATTGCACATAATAACCCCGCTCCTTAATACAGAGCGGGGCATTTTAATGCTAATCGATTTTCAGCACGGCCATGAACGCCTCCTGGGGAATCTCCACGTTACCCACCTGCTTCATGCGCTTTTTACCTTCCTTCTGCTTTTCCAGCAGTTTCCGCTTCCGGGAGATGTCGCCGCCATAACACTTGGCCAGTACGTTCTTACGTATGGCCTTGACTGTTTCCCGGGCGACAATTTTCGTGCCTATAGCGGCTTGAATAGGAATTTCAAACATCTGCCGGGGTATGATATCTTTCAGTTTTTCAGTCAGCAGGCGACCCTTATTGTAGGCCTTGTCCTTGTGTACAATGCAGGACAGCGCGTCCACCACTTCACCCGATACCATCACATCCAGCTTAACAAGTTCCGATTCCTGATAATTCATGAATTCATAATCAAAGGACGCGTATCCTTTCGTCCGGGATTTCAGCAGGTCAAAAAAGTCGTAAATAATCTCTGTCAGCGGCAATTCATAGGTGAGCATGACCCGCGTTTCGCTAAGATATTCCATGTTTTTGAAAATACCCCGCTTTTCCTGGGACAGTTCCATTACCGCGCCGACGTAATTGTTGGGTACCATAACCATGCCTTTGACATATGGTTCTTCCATCCCGGCAATGTTCTGCACCGGGGGCAGGTTAGTGGGATTGGAAATCTCCAGCACCTCGCCATTGGTCTTGGTGACCCGGAAAATAACACTGGGCGCAGTGGTGATGAGGTCAAGACCGTACTCCCGCTCCAGCCGCTCCTGAATTATTTCCATGTGCAGCAGGCCCAAAAAACCCAGGCGGAAACCGAAACCCAGGGCAATGGAGTTCTCAGGTTCATAAACCAGGGAAGCATCGTTAAGTTTCAGCTTTTCCAGGGCATCCCTCAGGTCGTCGTAATCAGCGCCGTCGATGGGGAACAGCCCGCAGAACACCATGGGTGTTATCTTCCGGTAACCCGGCAGCATTTCGGCCGTAGGCCGGGCGGCACCGGTAACAGTATCGCCCACCCGGACATCCCGGACATTTTTTATACTGGCGGCGATAAAACCGACATCCCCGACCCCCAGCTCATCCTCCATGGTCATGTGCGGCCGGAAAACGCCCACCTCATTGATTTCAAAAACCGCGTTCGTGGCCATAAATTTAACCTTCATACCGGGTTTAACCGAACCATCCATCACCCGGATATAGGCAATAACCCCTTTATAAGCATCATAGTGGGAGTCAAAGACCAGCGCCTTTAACGGCGCAGTCTCATCTCCCTTGGGCGGGGGAATTTTGGCTACAATCTGCTCCAAGATTTCCTCTATCCCTATCCCGTCTTTAGCGGAAGCCGGAACAGCATCGCTGGCATCAAGGCCAATAACATCCTCAATCTCCTTTTTCACCCGCTCCGGCTCAGCGCTGGGCAGGTCAATTTTATTAATCACCGGCACAATTTCCAGGTCATGCTCCAAAGCCATATAAACATTGGCCAGCGTCTGAGCCTCAATACCCTGAGCGGCATCCACTACCAGCACCGCGCCTTCACAGGCGGCCAAACTGCGGGAAACCTCGTAAGTAAAGTCAACATGGCCGGGGGTATCGATGAGGTTTAAGATATACTCCGCCCCGTCCCTGGCCCGGTAATTCAGTTTTACTGCCTGCATCTTGATGGTGATGCCCCGTTCCCGCTCCAGGTCCATCTGGTCCAACACCTGGTCAGCCATTTCCCGTTCCGTCAAGGCCCCTGTATATTCAATCAGGCGGTCTGCCAGGGTAGATTTGCCATGGTCTATATGGGCAATAATGCAAAAATTTCTTGTTTTCTGGTGCCGCGTGGCCTCTCCCATTTGTTTTCGTCCTCCTTAACTCTAAAAACAGGTAGCATGTTCGAATGTATGGTAGTTAAATTATCCTAAATAAGCCCCTATGTTAAGGAAATTATCCACAGCTTGAAAAAAGCATAATTTCCTTAACATATACAAAAGGTGCTCACTAAAGGGTTAGCTAATACCTAACCCCTTAATTATAGCACCTTGAAATATCGTATTCAACTTAAAATCCAAACTCCCAAAAAGATAACCACCAGTTGAATCAATATCCCCCGCAACGGCGCTGCTCCCGCATGAGGTGCCCAGCCGTTATGGGACGGAAAAACCCGACGCTTGATCAGGCCAAAATAATAAAGCGGAATCTCCAGGTCCGGGATGACACCGCCTATAGCTCCCCATAGCATTGCCGGGTCAGGCTTCCAAAAGATAAATAGCAACGTAAAAACCAATGTCCCGCTAACTATATCCAGTACACAGTTGCGCACCCTGCGGTGGTCATGATGCGGAATGGCGTCAAGCAAAAGGTGGCTCAGCAATCCAAAGAAAAAAGCCCTGACCGGACTGCCGGTGACCATCCCGACAGCGGCACCGGTTACCAGGTGAGTCGAATAGTACAATAAGTATGCCTCCTAGAGGTTATCACGCTCTGCCCAGTTTGCGCCTGATCATGCCCAGCACCATTTCCGCTTCTTCCAGCCGGAAGATAAAAATCGCCCCTGCATATACCAAAAGTCCTGCGACAATAGCGGTACCAACCTGAATCAGTTGATTCGTTTTATGTGCCAGGTCCAGGTAATCACCGACATAAGCGGCAACCCCGTAACTAACCGCTCCCATGATACAGGAAGCGACAGTAATTAACACAAAAGATTTAAACAGGCTTTTGGCCCCGATGGGGCCTATTTTCCTGCGCAGCATATACAACAATACCAGCATGTTGATAATTCCGGTAATAGAATACGCAAAAGCCAGCCCGCCCTCTTGCATGGGACCCATCAACACAATATTCAGCACAAAATTCAAGCCGATGGTCAGCATGGCAATAATCAGCGGCCGGACAGTATCATGCAGGGCGTAAAAAGCTCGCGTGATAACCCAAATAGCGGACTGGGCAAAAAGGCCGATAGCATAGAACACCAGGGCATAAGCCGTGGCCGCCGTTGCATCGGCACCAAACTTCCCCTGTTGGAAAAGCAGCCTGACAATTGGTACGCTCAGGAAAATCAGACCGGCTCCCGCCGGGATGGTAATCAAAAAAATTGACCGGATGCCCATAGAGAAAGTCTTTTTAAACTCAGCCAGCTCATGTCGGGCAGCCTGGGCTGTCAATGTAGGAAAAATCGCCACCGCAATAGATCCGGCAAAAACTCCCAACGGCAGCCACATCAGCCGGTTGGCCATACGCAAGGCGGTAATACTGCCTTCCGACAGTGCCGAAGCCAGGTTCTGATTGATAATCAGGTTAATCTGGCTGGCCGACAAAGCTAATATTGCCGGCAGCATCAAAACAAAGATTTTCCGTACCCCGGGATGACCCAGGTCAATAACCGGCTGGTAACCCAGCCCTTTTTTCCACAGAGCCGGCATTTGCACCAAAAAATTGCCAATGTGTCCGGCCACCACCCCGAAAGCAAAAGCTGCAATCCCATACTTGGGGCCTAACCAAATCCCCAGTACAATTATCCCCAGATTGTATATTATTGCCCCAATAGCGGGTGCCCGGAAGTTCTGATAAGAGTTCAGGATACCCATCATCAAACCGTTAAGACTTAAAACAATAAAGGCCGGAAACATAATTCTGGTCAAATACACCGTCAGGTCCAGGGTTTCACCACGAAACTTGTAAGCCACCAAAGGGATTAATTCCCTGGTAAAAATCATCCCCAAAACAATGCTTACAGCCATTACCAACAACACCAGATTAATTACCGTACTGGCTATACGCCAAGCTTCCTTTTCCCGGTCTTTGGCCAGATAGCTGGAAAACACGGGTATAAAAGCTGCGCTCAGGGCACCGCCCACCAACAAATTATACAACAGATCCGGTATGGTAAAGGCCGCTATGTAGGCGTCGGTAGCGGCAGTATTACCGAATTGCGTAGTCAGGGCGATCTCCCGCACATACCCCAACACCCGCGAGATCATCATGGCCAACATCAGCCAGCCGGCGGCCTTGGCCACTTTTTTGCCTGTGGACATCATTATGCTCCTTTCGCCAACCCAAAACTCTACTTTAATAAATATACCACTTTTGGGCTGACTGGAAAAGCATCAATTCATTACCAAAGGTTTTTTTTGCTGCTGCAGCCTGTCCTGCCACCACCGGTTTAGCCAATCCAGGGCCGGGTCAAGAAAACCGGCTGCGTGGTCACGCCATGCCGACACTCTGGCCCGATAGACAGTTATCCTGGCCTGCCAGCCGGACATATGGGCCTGCAATGCCGGTAACCGGGTTTCTATTAATCCTACCGGGTCAGGGACGGTGAGCCGCTCACCTAACACGCCTATTTCCATTTCACCCGTAGGACTCCGGTGAACAACCACAGCTTGCGGAGCCGCCGTTTCGCCCATCATTTCATTATAAGCGGCAATGGCATAATTGACACCGGTAAAAATAGTGACCGCCATAAATAAAAGCCCCAGCTTGATCATAGTTTTATCCCGCAATTGCTTTCACCACCTCTTTGCAGCATCACGGTTATACTATGTAACAAAACAGGGGCAAATATACAAAAAAAGGGCACCCTATTTTACTGGGTTCCCCTTAACGTCCACGGCCTGGCAGAGCCGCTGCTGTTTTACTTTTACTGATGACTTTTAGCATAATTACGCCGGTTATACCGGAAATCAGCGATGCCATAATAATCGCGGTCTTCGCAGTGGCTAACAAGCTGCCGTCTTCAAACGCCAGACCGGCAATAAAGAGGGACATGGTAAAACCTATCCCGGCCAACAGCCCGACACCGTAAATATGTTTCCAGGTAACGCCCTGCGGCAAAGCCGCCCACCCCAAACGTACCATGAGATACGAAAAAGCGGTAAGACCAGCCTGTTTGCCTACAAACAGACCAAAGACTATGCCCGCAGTTACCGGGCTGGCCAAAAGCGCCCCCAGGTTATTGAGACTTAACTCAACTCCCGCATTGGCCAGGGCAAAAACCGGCATAATGCCGAAAGCGACCCAGGGATGCAAGGCAGTCTCCAGTTTCTGCAAAGGCGAAGGCTGGTTTTGGCCGCCTGATTTCGCCGGTATGGTCATGCCCAGCAATACCCCGGCAATAGTGGCGTGCACCCCGGATTTCAAAAAGGCCAGCCATAAAAACAGGCCCAGGATAATATAAAACCATATCCTCCTGACGCCGGCCCTATTTAATGCTGTAAGTACTAAAAGAATGATCCCGCCGGCAGCCAGGGCCGGCCAGGATATTTTAGCGGTATAAAACAAGGCGATAACCAAAACGGCACCCATATCATCGATAATAGCTGTGGCGGTTAAAAAAACCACCAGCGCCCGGGGTATGCCCCGCCCTAACAGAGACAGCACACCTAAGGCAAAAGCAATATCCGTGGCCATGGGAATACCCCATCCGGCCGCACTGGGTGTCCCGGCATTGAATAGTGCATAGATACCTGCCGGCAGCAGCATGCCGCCAATAGCGGCGGCAATAGGCAAAGCTGACTTTTTTACAGAATTCAGCTCACCCACCAGGAGTTCTCTTTTAATTTCCATCCCAACGACAAAAAAGAAAATTGCCATAAAAAAATCATTAATCCACAAGCGAATGGTTTCAGTCAGTGAGATTTTGCCTATTCCTACGGTCAGCGGATATGTAAATATTTTTTCATATAAATGACCAATAGATGAGTTAACCCACAGCAGAGCCAGTACCATATTAATCAATAAAATAATTCCGCCTGCGGCCTCATGCCGAAAAAACTCATCGAAGGGGCGGATAACCCGCTTGGCTATATGATGCATTCCCCATCACTCCTAATAATCAGACTTGCGCCGCTGACGGCGAAAACAAAAAAGAAGTAGTCCAAAAAGGACTACTCCCCCCTGAGTAATCAGTTACCTTGCAGCCCGGCTGCCATTCCTTTCGGTATTAGGCCCTTGGGCTTTAGCGCCCCTAGCTTTCGCCAAGTTTACACCAACCTTGCTAAAACTATTCAGCTATAGTTATATTACTACTATACTTTAAACTTTGCAACCACGGTCTGTAAATTCCCGGCAATATCAGCCAGCGTCCGGGCCGAAGCGGCAATATCTTCCGTAGAGGAAGTCATTTCTGTCGTGGAAGCCGACACTTCTTCAGCCGCCGCCGCACCTTCCTGTGCCAGCGAAGCTATCGCCTGCACCGAATCTCTGACCCGGGTGCTGCCCTCAGCCATTTCACCTGTAGCTGCCGTGTTTTCCTCGGTAATCCCGGCCACATTTTCAATTGCGGTTACAACCTCCATACTACTGGCCGAAATCTCCTGTACGGCAGCAGAAATATTTTGCACCTGGTTATAAGTGGCATCTACCGTCTTCAAGATTTCCTTTAAAGCTGTCCCGGCATCATGAGCCAAAGAAGTACCTTTTTCAACTTCTTCTGCTCCTTCCTGCATAGCTTCAACAGCTTTCGCCGTGACTGACTGAATATTAGTAATCAGGGCGGCAATTTCCTTGGTGGCTTTACCGGAACGTTCAGCCAGTTTTCTTACTTCATCGGCCACCACCGCAAAACCTTTACCGTGCTCGCCGGCCCTGGCTGCTTCAATCGCAGCGTTTAATGCCAGCAAGTCGGTTTGCTCGGCAATATCATCAATAACCTGGATAATATCACCAATCTGCTGCGAATGTTCGCCCAATTCCTTTAGTTCCTCAGCGGTATCGTAAACCTTGGCTTTAATCTGCTCCATACCGTTTACAGACAAATTAACAGCCTGACCGCCCTTTTCCGCAGCTTCCGAGGTTAATTGCGCCGAATCAGCCACCAATTGAGTATTTGCGGCCACATCTTCGATGGAAGCAGCCATTTGACCAATAGTCTCAGAGGTCCGGTTCACGGTTTGGGCTTGCTCCTGCGCCCCGACGGCAATCTGTTCAATTGCCTGAATAAGCCGGTTCACATCGTTTACCGCCTCGGATACGCTGCGGGTCTGTTCGGTATTTCCGGCAGCTACTTCTTCAATAGCCCCGGCTACATGCTGGGTGGCTTTGGACGCATCATCCGCATTGGCGGACAGCTGCCGGCTGGTGGCAGCCACCTGTGCGGTGCTGTTCAGCACCTCCCCAACTAATTCCCTGATGTTTTTAACCATTACATTAAAAACTTCGGCCAACTCCCTGACTTCATCACGGCTGTGCACAACAATCTCCCGCACGGTAAAATCTCCGGCCGCTATCTGTTTACTGCGGCTAACCACAGCTTTAATCGGCACAACTATTTTATACGGAATATAAAGGCCCAGCATAATACCGATTATTATTGAAACCAGCATTAATCCAAGGGAAATATACATATTAAACTGCAAATTAGCGTGCATCGATTCATCCGCTGCTTTAAAATCACCGGCTATTGATTCCTTAAGGCTTTTATATATTGGTTCCAGGCTTTTTCTTTTAGCCCGGCCGACCTCAAAGGACAGCCGGTGGGCTTCCTCAATATTGCCGCTTTTATAAGCAGCAATAACCTGTCTCTGTATTGCGGTAAATTCTTTATGGGTTTGTGCTAACTGTAACAGCCAAGTCTTTTCATCAGCTTCGGCCCGACCTGACATTTTTTCAATGTTCGCATCTACTTTCGCGGCCCGTTCGGAAATCTCCTGAACGAATTCTTCTTTACCGGTTAACAGAAAACCCCGCTCATCATTGGCCTGCCCGGCAATAGCCGATTTAATCTCATCAACTACACCCATATCAGGTACAACATCCGTTTCAATCCGCTCAAACTGAGTCATAATGTGGCGAGATCCCTGGTAACCAAAAAAACCAATCACTATAATGCATATAACCAATACTAAATAACCGGTCAGTATTTTATTTCGCAAGCCCATGTTCAACTATTGCTCCCCCCCGTTTTCTTTACCCGAAATAACGGATAAATTCCTCGCCGCACGAGGTTATACTGTAGACCAGATAATTTTAAGTACGTAATTATCAACACAAAATAATGTCTTTTTGACTTTATTCTACATTTTTTTCACAATATCCTGCCTGTATAATTAAGTTTTGGTAATTTTTCCAATATAATTTTCAAATAACGCTGTATCGTTGTAAAAAACTTGGATAAATAAAAAGAATTAGCGGGGGAATAGTACAACCCCCGCTTACTTCATATGGCAATTCTGGCAAACCGCCATGTTATCCAGTTTCTTCAGCCTTGAAGTGGGCGCAAAACTCCCCAGGGAAGTTTCCCCGTTTATCCCGGCAGCCGTTGAACCATGAGGAAAGTGACAGGTCAGACACATAATTTTCCCCGGCTGACCTTCCAGGGGTAAAGTGGTGGTCAGGTTAATCACCCCATCATTTTGGCTGCCGTTCCAGCTCAGGTTTACGCCTACCGCATGGCGGTACTTGCCGTCGGTGTAATAAGGCGTGCTGCCGCTGCCTGACGGACTGGCGCCGGCATAGACACTATGGCAGCCGGCGCAAACCCTGTTCAGATTGGCATTGTAAATCCCCTGTTCCGGCACATCTCCGGCAGTATTCACAGCATATGCATCCACCGGGCTGCCGTCATCGGTAATAAGCAACCGGTAGTTATTGTTCCGGGCATGGGCACTGTGGCAAATCAAGCATTCCTGGCTAAAATAGCTCAACGGATGGTTAGAGGTAAGGGGCCGGTTATTGTTATTGGCATCTTTTCCCCAGACGCCCATATTATTGCCAAAATATGGCCCGCCCAGTGACTTTTGCCACTTGGCGGCAGTGACCATGCCGGTTAGCGGGTCCTTTGTGCCGGCGGAAATAACGGCACCGTTATAAACATTGTAACGGCTGCCGGTATTGAGATGGCCGTGACAGGTAAAGCACATTTCACTAATCTGCGGCTTATTTAATAGTTTGGCCCGGGGCGCGTTATGGGTGTCATGACAGTATTTGCACATATTAGTGTCACTGGTATAGTTGGCATGGGCGTTTTCATTGGGCGGAAATACATTTACCCGGGTTATGGCAGTACCGTTCTCCACCCCAAAATACAGCACAGACCAGTTCGCCGCACCAACTTCCTTATACGTGGCAGAAGTGCCGTTAACGTCCGGCGCCAGGGTGGTCCAGTTGCGCCCGTCAAAACTCTTTTTTAGCACATCGCCGGTTGTAAACTCCCAGGATAATAATATATCCGACTTATTGCCGGGGTCGGCAGGATTTGGGTCCATAGCAACAGAAACTGCGACAGATTGGCTGATCGGTGCCGCAGCTGATACCGCTCCAAAAGAAATAATCAGCAGCGGTATCAGCAAAATGGTCAGTTTCAGTTTTTGCAATACTTTTCACCAGCCTCCGCATGCAACCCCTTTTTTTAATTGTAAACCAACTAATTTTTATTTGCCATGACCAATTTCTTGAGGCCATTCCTTAATATTCTATATCATTTAATACCGCCACCAAAACGTTGGCAAAAAGTTGCGCAGACCGCACGGATTCATCGGTGGTATTCTTGGCGCTGCCGATTTCCACCAGTAAACCACGGGCATGGTATTGCTGGTTGTAACGCCCGTCTTTAATAGCAATGCCCCGGGATAACCCGGGATAAAGGCGGTCCATTTTGGCCGCCACCTGCCGGGCAAATTCTAGATTTTTCCGCCAATGCGGATGAGCGGCACGGGCATCAGTGCCCACTACCAGCAAAATCTTAGCAATTTTTTGACCCTTGATTTCAGTCACAGTCCGTTCCCGGGGCAATAAGCCATCTCGGTGGATATCAATTAGCATTTGCAGCTTGGGATACTGCTGAACCAGCGATTTGGCGGTCTTTTCCGATTCCACATAAGACTTACCAAAGGAAGTATCATGAATTTTATCGGTATAAGCAATTTTGATTTTATAGTTTTCCCGCAGCACCCGGGCCAGTTCAGCAGCAGCCACAGTAACGCCGCCGGCCTTACCTTTAAGGTGGGTAACCCCGTCAGTAAGTTCATAAGTCTCACTGGAATGGGTAGTGTATAGAGCAATTAAAGTATCCCCGGAATAGACTTTATTTTCTATGGTCAGCGGCTCTTCATTACCGGGTAATGCCGGGCCGGGAGCTTCGATAATATCTTCCGGCACCAGCAGCTCTTCTATATTATCTGTAGCAGTCACCGGCATCACTGCGGCCATCAAGGGGATTTCGAAGCTTAAGAGGTCCACCGGGTTGTTGATTTTAACTCTGGTCAGATAGAATAATAAACGCCATGGCAGTCCTGCCTTTGTTATAATGGCCGGCTTTGCATCCGCCACCCTGCTCATTACCGGCATCCCGGAGTATAAAACGCTTTTCCAATTAATATCGGAAGCTAGTTGCCATAGCCGGTGGGGAAAAATAATTTTTTCCGGCGGTATCCGCCCGGAATTTAATCCGGCGACACCCCATCCGATACCGGCAGTCAATGCCACCACCAAAAAAACATTTCTTAAAAGTGTCCGAACATTTGCCGGTCCTAATGGGCGCAAGACAATCCCCTCCCTATCTATGTATCCATTTATATTCCGCCCAAGCCGGGTTTATGTAAAAAATAAAAATCCTACCACACCGGGTAGGATTTTTTACCAGTCATAATTTTACCTAATAAAGGTTGGTACAAAGGCATCAACCAGGCCGACAACAAAAGCTGTAAGCAAGGCGCCAATAATATTTACATTGAGATAAGTGGGAATAATAAACTGGGCCAGATAAATCACTGCTGCGGCAGTGATAAAACCTACCAGACCCCGGCTCTGCGGGGAAACCCGGTCACCGAGAAGTTTTTCCACCACATAACCCAGGACTGCTATTACCGCCGCAGCAATCAAGGCACCGACAAAACCAACTACCTCGATACCCGGCAAAATAGCTGCTACAAGAAGTAATACCAGTGCAGATACAACAAACCGGATAATAAAGCCTAACCATTCCTTCACTATACTTCACCTCCTTTTCACTTATTAATTCAGAATTAGGTTAACCAAAATAATAGCCGGTATACATAATTAGCCTTGCATTTTCATTTTTCCCGTGGTAAAATGTAGGATGTTAGATTTTTGAAGGAGGTGAAGTCCCCATGCCGAATATTAAATCCGCCAAAAAGAGAGTTGACGTTATTAAAAAGCGCACCCTCCGAAATGCGCCTATTAAAACAGCCGTGAAAACCTCCGTTCGCAAGTTTGAAGAAACTCTGACCGCCGCTCCCGAAGAAGCGAAGGGAAAACTGACTAAAGCGGTTGAAGCTATAGACAAAGCTGTAACAAAAGGTGTTCTGCATAAGAATACCGCCGCCAGAAAAAAATCAAGACTGGCCAAGCGGCTTAACAAAACTGTAAGCTAATCAAAGGGGCTATCACAAAAACAATGTTTTTGTGATAGCCCCTTTTTTGTAAGGACAATTAATCTTGCGTGTCGTTTCCGCTTTTGTAAGCCTTTGCGCTCCTTGCCCAAACAACGTTAGTCTTTAGCTGAGAGAGCCTGCACCAGCGGCATTAAGATTTCCGGCGCAACTTCACTCATCAGGCATATCTGAATCCAGTTCCGCCTGCGCAAGTATTCGCTGTTGTAACTCAACAGGTATCCGGACTCGGCCAGCTGCCGCCCCAGGTTTTCCGAACATATTGTGCCGGGAAGGGCAATAGTAACCACAGCGGGAGAGGCATCGGCATCAGGAGCGACTATCTGCAGGCCCATGGACCGGCCCATGGACCGCAGCCATGCGGATAAGGCAGCGGTATCATGATACCGGCCTTTTGTGAGCAATTGTTCCAGGGCTGTTTTAAATGCATAAAGGAGATTTGACGAGATTGTAAACGGGATATTGTCAGCAGTATACAAACCCAGGTCCATATACCTGGGCAGCGCGTCCGGCGCCGGGCGGACTTCGTGATTGCTGAAAACCACCGACAGGCCCGGCAAAGCCCGCAAACCTTTGCCGCTGCTCCCCGAAACAAGATAGACGCCACGCAGGTCAACCGGTACAGTGCCAAGAGAACTGATACAGTCCAGGCACAGCCGGATTTTTTCAGTCGCGCAAACTTTTTTGAGCATGGCGAGGTCGTTCAGAACACCGGTGGAAGTTTCGCAATGAACGGCCCAGAGCCACTCAATCCCGGGGTGGCGGTGGATAAACTCTCTGACTAGGTCACCGTAGAAGGCTTCGCCCCAATCCAATTGCAGGGTTTTGAAGGATAATCCGCACCGGGTGGCATGATCTGTCAGCCGGCTGCCAAATTCCCCGTTACTTAGAATCAATCCCGAACCTGGGCTTAAAGACAACTGCCCGGCAATAACATCATTAGCCAAGGTCCCGGAGCCCATGAATATTGCCGCGTGCCGCGCCCCGGTCAACCGGCACAGGAGTCCCTGGGTGTGCCGGTAATCCTGCACAAAGGAATCAGCCCGGTGCGATACAGGCACTTCGCCAAAGACTTGACGAACCTCTGCACTGACACCTACCGGCCCAGGCAATAGATTAACCCGTGCCGGAATTGTTGCTGGGGCCTTGCCGGTTCTCGGCGACGCTCCAGGTACCGCAAGGACTTTAGATTTAGCTTTTAATTCCTTGAATTTTTCAAGGGTCAGGTACATCGGTTGAAACCTGGCACTTGGTTCACCTACCAGCGGTCCAAAGGGGACAAAGCCAATATGCCTGTATAATTTTTGCTGTCTCACCGTACCGGATATGACGGCCAGGTCATAGCCTCTAATTAAACAGTGCTCCGCCAGAAGCTGCATAATTCCCGCCAGGACGCGGCCGTTACGGTAATTCTTTTGCACCGCCAGCAAACGGATTTCGCATACCGAGCGGCCCGGCGGCAGATATACATCCAGGTTTTCAAGCTTCCGGTCCAGCGAAAAGGGACGCTTGTCCCGAACCGCGATCATGCCCGCCAGTTGTTTGCCGTGCAGGCAAATAATGTATAGGTTCTCGGCGTGAAACTTATCTTCCAGTGTTTGGTTCAGATTCGCCTCATGCTGCGGAATCTCTTCAACAAAGGTCTGGTAATTCAGCCTTTGAATTTGCTCAAACTCCCAAGCCTCTAAGGCTATCTTAAACTCTAAAGATGATTGTGCCGCCATAACTCGCCTCCTCGCCGGATATTTTTTCTGTGCGCCTGCAGAATTAAAAATGCCAGGACCAGCAGGCCCATCACGCTTATTGCAGACCGCCCCAAAACCAACGGTAACAAAGGCAAAACGGTTACTGCCACAAGACCGCTTAGGGTGCTGTTGCGACTTAAAACAAAAATACCAATACACAAACCAAGTACTATTAAGGCTATAACAGGGTCATACAAAAGCAGCGCTCCATAAGCGGTGGCTATACCTTTGCCACCATGAAAGCGCAACTGAGCAGGCCAAATATGTCCGACAACCACGGCCAGCAAAACCAGCATTACTCCCCACGGCATCAGGCCAAAATAAATAGCAGCCCCTACAGCAAGCATACCCTTGCCAATATCAATGAAAACGGTAAGGACAAGTCCCGCCGTGCCGGTGATACGGCCGACATTCCTGCCCCCTGTGCTACCGCTGCCGAGCCGCCTGATATCCCTGCCAGTACGCAGACGGACCAGATAATATCCGGTGGAGAAACAGCCTAATATGTAACTAATAATTATTGCAATTACTTCCTTGCCGTAAGGCATACTATTGCTCTCCCTTTGCCCCGATAAACGGCAAAAAAACGTTTTCCACCCAACCCTTAAATTTCTCCGCCGCTTCGTCATAAATACGCGCCTTAAAAAGCAGCGGAACCCCGCCATAATAATCATTTCTAGGATGATCCGAGCTGAACAGGTCATCATATTTAGCGCCCACGCAATCTAAATAGATGTCCCAGTCACCTTCCTCATTCTTATACCCAACCGCCTCGATGTCATGACCGTGCTCATAATATCCTATATGCCAGTGGCGGCCGACCATGTCTTGTTCAATAAGCTCCCTGTATTCAGGCATGCAAACCTCCACCAAAACGACCGTCTGATTGCGTTTGCACCGCAATTTACCGGCCGGCTGGGGCACCGGCAGTGCTTCGTTATCTTCCTCTTTGCCAGCCAAAAACAGTGCCAGATACTCTTTTGCTTTGGCCAGCGCTGCCTGCACGGTTGCGCCATGGGTAACAGGAGGCATATCCGGATATTGGGGGAAAAAACCGGGGAAATAAACATTAACAACACCTTTTCCGGTATCCTCAAAAACGGCCGGATAGGTGTATGTGTTTGCACTGACACTCAACATATCTTCACCTCCTCGCAAAAAGCCTGAATAAACCGTTACTGCGCCACCCGGCAAAGGTGGGCCAGCAATATTTCCAAAGCCGGCAGCGGCTCTTGCCGGCCGGTCTTAATAACCGCATCCGTATTCAGAATCTCCGCCATAGCCTGCTCCAACTCTTCCCGCTGGAAGTTCCTGCTTTGACGAAGGCATTTGCCGGTTACATATGGATGAAGTTTAATTCTGGCGGCAATCTGACTTTCCGCAACTCCTTCACTGTGCAGTACCTTAACCTGCAGCAGCAGCCGGAACTGGCGGGCAATCATAAACAGGAGCCGGACAGGCGGTTCACCGTAAGTAACCATTTCCCGCAGCATTTTGACGGCTTGGGCAAATTGCTGCCCGCCTACCGCGTCCACCAAATCAAAAATACTTAATTCAATAGTTTTGCCTACCATGACCTTAACATCATCTTTATTAATGGTAGACCGCTGACCTGTATAGCTAATCAGTTTCTTCGCCTCGCCGGCCAGTTGATGCAGGTTGTTCCCAACGGCCGTAATAAGTTCAGCCGCGGCCGCCGGTTCAATTTTTTTGCCGGCGTCGGAAAAACGGCGCTCCAACCACAAAGTAAGCGCTTTCCCCTTCAATGGCGAAAACTCTACCACCTGGCCGCTTTTTTCAATAGCTTTATAGATTTTTTTCTTTTTGTCCACCGACCCGGTGGTGAAAACAAGGCAAGTGGAAGTAGCGGGCGCGGCCAAATATTCCAGCAGGACTTTTTCCCCGGCCGGACTTTTTTCTTCTTTAATCTCGTCTTTACCCTGGCCTTCGTTTTCTTCCTTGTTTTTGCGCCGGGCTTTGAAAAATTCCGCTTCTTTCACTATCACTACCCGCTTTTCTGCCAAAAAGGGCAGCGTAGCAGCCAAGCCGGCAATTTCCTCCGGGCCGATTGCCCGCCCATCCAAAATATCCAGGTTAAAATCCTTCACCTCTGCCGGCAACAGCTTGTCCCGGAACATATTGAGCACTTCATCACGAATATATGTCTCTTCCCCATATAACAGATATACCGGGGACACCACTTTTCTCTCCAGACTGTTAACCAGGCCCTGGTAATCCAATCAGATTTCCCCTTTCTTTACTGTTTGCCCCTGCCAGCCCTGTCCTTCGGAAATAAGGGTGACCGCACCGTGAATATCGGTACGGGCAATTCTGATATGGTGCGCTTCAAGCGCCTCAAGCACCTCGCCGGCAGGATGGCCGAAGGGATTCCGGCCCACACTGATTACCGCCAGTGCGGGGTTTACTTTTTTGTAGAAATTGTCCACCAATGAATTACGGCTGCCGTGGTGCGGTATTTTCAGCACATCGGCCTGCAAATCCCGGCGGGCCGCAAGGAGACCGGCCATGGCAGCAGCTTCGATATCACTGGTCAGCAATATGCTATCCCGGCCATAAGATAATTTTAACACAATTGAGTTATTATTTAAATCTGCCGAACCAGCGGAAATTATATTTTGTTGTGGTGCCAGCACTTCAATCCTGATCCCGGGGTCAAGCATTATCCGGTCACCGGCGCTTACCGTTACCATTTCGACAGACTCCTTACCGGCCAGCCGGCTGATTTTAGCCGGCATCTGGTCATCCCACAGCTCAACTGCTGCCGCCGGCAGCGATTTTTTTTGTGCTGTCGCCGACAGCTGATGCTGCACTGCCCCGGGCGGTAAAACCAGCTTTTTTACCCGTATTTTATCCAGCACTGCCGGTGCTCCCCCAGTATGATCCAAATGCATATGCGTAAGCACAAGCGCGTCAATTTTGCTGATTCCGTAATTGCGCAAAACCGGCACCAGGATTTTGGCGCCGGTGTCAAAACCCGTTTCTGCAGCGTCGTTACTGCCGCCGGCATCAATAAGCATTACCCGGCCCCGGGGGGTGCGGATCAAAATACTGTCCCCCGAACCGACATCAATAAAAGTTACCGAAAGCGGCTTTAATGGTTGATAAACCAGCGGCACTACTATAGCCGGCAGCAAAACCACCAGCCCGCCGGCAACAATATGTTTACCCCTAGTATAGCATATCCTGCGAATGAACTGGTTAAAAGGCAGGCGGCAAAACCCTTCCACAAATAATATAATGCCCGCAATGTACAAGATCACCGCCCAAACCGGCGGACTTTTCAGGTACAGCACCGCTCCAGGCAAGCCGGCCAAAAATGCATTTATCTTAATTACCAAGACTATCAACAGCCCAGTCGAAATATTGACGACTTCCGCCCAAAATATCCATACTACACCGCCCAGGACAGCCAAAGTGCCAAGTTGGGTGACTAATCCGATAAGCGGGACAATGATTAAATTAGCCGGCAGGGCAATTACGGAGACCTGGTTAAAATAATAAGCGGACAGCGATAATACTGCCAACTGTGCCGCCAAAGGCACCGCCACTAACGCGCGCCAGTTACGGGGCAAACGGCGGAAAACGGAATTTTGTAATAGCGGGCCAATATACAATATTCCCCAGGTAGCAGTAAAAGAAAGTTGAAAACCGATGTTATATAAAGTTCGGGGGTTAACGACCAAGATAATAAGCGCCGCCAGGGCTAGACTGACCGGCCAGTCCCGGTCTTTTTCCAACAGATGGCCGGCCAGCAAAACCATGGCCATCAATGTCGCTCTAACTACTGCCGGTTGGGCACCGGTTAAAGCGGTATAAAAAATCAGTACGCCGGCGGCAAAAAAAGTGAAATTGCGCCGGCTTAATTTCAGCATCCCGTTTAGGAAGCAACAGCCGGCCAGCACCAGTCCGATATGATACCCGGAAACTGACAAAATATGGACCACGCCGGTATCAACAAATTCCTGCTGGGTAACCGGATCGATCTCCGCTCTAATCCCAAACAATATCCCTTTTAAAAGCGCGCTCTGGTCAGGCGGCATAGTTTCATCCAGTACCCCGGTCAGCCGTTCTTTCACTTTAATTGCTGCCGCCTGCAGCAAGCTCCCCCGGTCGGCCGCCAGCTTCCGGACCGGGCCGTCCCCCCATAAATTAACAATTAAAACCAGACCTTTGTTATAAAGATATTGCCGGTAATCAAACTGCCCCGGATTGCCCGGTTGCGGCGGCAATTCCGGGATACCAAAGAAACGGATCAAGTCACCGTAAGCCGGTGGTGTATTACTTTGCCGCAGATTAACCAGGACTTTACCTTTAATATTCAGGAGCCGGTTCTTTTGCTGTACCCGGTGCACCTGCACGACATATGATAAACGATCATCTTTTCTTACCGGCTCTGCAACGATAATACCAGTAAACTCCGCCCGGATGCCGGGCTTAACGGCCAATAACTCCTCTGTACGCTGCACCGCCCACTGATTCATGACCATGCCGATAATAACCCAACAGGCCAGAAAAGGCAGCGGGCTTTTGCGCCAGGCCCAAAAACGGTCCCAAACCCACCAGGCTGCGGCCGCCAATCCCATAAATAATAAAAGCCCCATAGGCAGGGGCAAATACTCACGCAGGGCTATACCGCTAATATAATATACTGCTGCCAATACCTGTGGCCGCCACATAACCTCACCGCCTAATAAAATTCATTCCTGTGGGATTCACTTGACTGTTACCATATCCACCAGACCCGCATATTTTTTATCACCAATGCCGGAAACGTTTTTAAGTTCAGACACATCCATAAACTTACCCTGGCTCTCGCGGTACTCCACAATCCGATCTGCTAATGCCGGGCCAATACCTGGAAGGGTATCCAGTTCGACAACCTCCGCCTTGTTAATATTAACTTTGCCGTTACCCGGACGTGCTTTGCCGGTGGCGGCACCGGCACTGTATTTACCGGGTTTAGCGGCGTGTTTGGCGGCGCTTTGCTTGCTGCCCGGTCTGTCTGGTTTACTTTTGCTACCGATAGTTTCCGCACCTGATACATCCTTGCGCGGTACAGGTATTTGTTCACCGTCCTCTATTTCCGCCGCCAGATTTAATTGTTCAAGGTCTGCTCCGACTGCCGCTTCAGCCAGGTTTAAAGCATCAACTACCCGGCTGCCTTCTGGCAGCTTGTAAACCCCCGGTTTTTTGACGGCACCGGCAACATGCACCGTGATTTGCGGCACCTCTGCAACAGCGTGGTTATTATCATTATTATCAGCTTCAATACCCAGCTGGCCGGCTTTTTCATCATTTTCATTAACGACAAAAGATGTTTCCTCATCCAGCACCGATGGCATATTAGCCAACCGGTAACCTACCCCAAATACAATTGCCAACATTACAATAACAAAAATAATTAGCTCCCGGCGGCCCATTCCAAACATGCCAACCCTCCAAAATCCGACTTTTCCTGCCACCATTATACAATAAGGTATGGAAAAATAATGTCATAGCCTGTCGAGTATGCAAAATTATTTTTTCTGCATAAAAAAATTCACCCCGGTCAATACTGGTAATAAAAACCAGCAACCGGAGGTGCCCTAAAATGCCAAAAACAAATTTGTTAAAACAGGTGGAGAAAAAGATACAGGCTTGTGAAATATATTTGACCAAACTTAAAAAGAAATCTCCTGCCGGCCGCACTCAAAAGAAGGCCAAATAAGTATTTTTTACCATTGATTTTACCATTGACTGAAGGCCTGTTAATCAGAGCGTCCGCAGAAAATATACCAAGTCTTTTTTCTCCTGTTCAGTAAGCTTTAGCTCCTGCACCAGGTTAAAAAATTCCACTGTATCTTCTATAGTCAGTAATCTCCCGTCATGAAAATATGGCGGCGAGTCCTTTAAACCCCGGAGAGTAAAAGTTTTGATGAGACCTTCCGCCCGGCCGGAGTAAAAACGCTCTACCTTCAGGTCATGGGCGGAATTGTCGGTATAATAAGGTGCCGGGTGACAATACCCGCACCTGGCTTTACCGAAAAACAGTTCTTCGCCCCTGACTTCCGCTTTATTAGCACGGCTCCGGTCCAGTCGGCCATAAATATTCAGCTTGGGTGCCGGCGGAAAACCAATCATATTTTGGAACTGAGCCATATGCATAACCTGCTCCCTGGCCAAAGGATTAATTCCTTTTTTAGCCGCCAGGGTGTGATCCCCGTCAAAATATGCTGAGCGCTGCTCAAACTCGGTAAAATCCTCAATTGAACGCAGGGAACGCTTGGAACCATGCAGCCGCTGGATATTAACCCCCCTCAGACTGACCGTATCCAGTCTAAACCGGGCAGCCTGGGGCCGGTTGTCCGGATTCAGATGAAACTGGCCGGTGGTATGACCATTAACATGGCAGTCAAAGCAGGTTACCCCTTCACTGGGCTTTTCACTTTTGCGGTCATCGGTGGCATTAAACTGCTGCTGCGGGAACTTGGTGACCAGCAGCCGAAGACCCTCCAGTTGCACAGGGGTTAGAATATCCTTAAACATTTTATGAAAGTTATCCAGGGTTATTTCTTTACCCTGGGAAACATCCCCCAGCTCCGGGCGGCTAATTAAAAACAAAGCCGGCGGAAACTCAGGCAGAAACGCGTCAGGCAGGTCAAAATCAACGTCAAACCGCACCAATTCCGGGCGCGCTTTGGTCTGCACGGGTGGAAAAACCATCCCGCCTACTTCAGGCAATGGATGTGGCAAAGGAAGATATGGAAATACTTCCTTTTTCTTAATCGCCTGCGGAGTCATCCGGCCCAGTTGCTCCCAAGTTATGCCGCTTTTTAGTTTGGCCGTTGGTCCAACCGGAATCGGTTTGCCCCTGGACATGGTTACTTCCTTGGTAGTCTGCGGTGTAAGGTTATAACGCTCAGATAAGATATGCATATGCCTGGCCATTGCCTTAGGCTTGTTGGCCTTATCTTTTTGCATGGTTTCTGCAAAAGAAGGCGGCCCGAATATTGATAAAACCGGCCTCTCCTGATAGAAAGAAATTGCTCCGAGCGTCAAGCCGGCCAGCCCGACCAGGCCCAGAACCATTAACAGTGCCTTTTTTACCTTCCGAAAATTAAAATACAGTCTTCCCACCTCCCCTCGATTTAAATTCAGCTGCTCATATAAATATATTAACGTTTCAGTGCATTTATGCAACCGAAAGCAAACAAAAAAAACCGTGCAGCTTATGCTACACGGCTCCTAAACACCTTATGCCTCTATGCCGACGCCCTTTTTAAATATATCCAGCCCGATACGATCGATATGCGCGCCAATTCGTTCATTGCGTTTGCCGTTTTCCCGGTACCAGTTAATAATCTTTTCTACCAAGGCCATTACCTGGTCCGGCTCCAATTGAGCGGCAATGCGCTCACCCAACCGGGGCTTGATGCCGGCATTGCCGCCAACCATTACAACATAACCCTTGGGAGTGCCCATAACCCCAATATCCCTTACCGCCGGCTCAGAGCAGGAGTTTTGGCAACCGCTGACGGCCATTTTAAACTTACTGGGGAGTTCCATACCGTGATATTTTTTGTCCAGTTCAAGTCCGAGGCCGACGGCATCCTGCTGACCCCTTTTACAAAAGGTGGTGCCCGGGCATATTTTCACACTACGCATACACAGCCCTACAGCGTGCGCGGGGTCCATGCCCAGGTCAGCCCAGGCCTTTTCCACATCGCTGTGCTGTAAGCCAACAATAGCCAACCGCTGAGCGGAGGTGGCCTTGATTGCCGCCGCACCGTATTTTTCGGCTACATCGGCAATCTTCCGCAGCGTTGCCGGGTTTGTAATCCCGCCCGGTATATGCGGCACGATAGCATAGCTTTTTTTATCCCGCTGCAGCACCGCTCCCCTTGGTTGGGCCAAGGATTCGGTCTCAGAGCTTATTGTCCCCGGCTCGACAGCGTTTAATTTAGCCAGCAGCTCATCCGCATTCATGCCATGGGTCAGGGCAGCCCCGGCAATAGATTCACCCGCCGCCGAAGGACAACCCAGACACTGCATGCCGACAGAACGCAGCACATCAGCGGTTTTGGGGTTGGCATGCAATACCTCGGCAATAGTTGTGTTTTTAGTAAAAGTCATGGTGATAGCCTCCGTTCTTTATGTTCTGCTTTTTGTAGTTTTTCCTTTTGGATAGTATTTATGTATATCCGCCGCACCGGGCAGTTCTCCACACATGCCCCGCACTTACTGTTAATGGTGAGTCCCTTCTACAACTTGGACTCCTTTTTGCTCAATAGTCTGTTTAATCCGGTTTTTGAAGAGACACTTGGGATAATCGCCGTCCATCAACATGCATGAACTCAAATGTACAATATCCAGGTCATAATCCAGCAGCTTTTCCACCAACCGCGATACCCGCCTGCCGGAACAGCCGCCACAGGTAAAAAACCCGATAAGCTCCGTATCCGGGCCGTATTCTGCAAAATTCAGTTTCCGGTGCTTAAACGCCTTCAGGCACCCTACACCTGGGCAAACCTCAGACACAGTGTCACATCGCACCACCGCTATTTTGGTAGTTTTGGCAGCCCCTTCTTTTTCTTTGCCCAGTAAGGAAAAATACTTCTCCTTGGTTTCCCGTACCACCTCCAGCGTTACACTGGTCAGCCCCTGTTCCCGCGCCGCCTTTTCCACAGCGCTTTTTGCCATGCCCCGCACAAAACGGGGGACACTATCCAATTCCGTCAGAGCCTCTTTTGACCATTCCATACCATCATCCCCCTGTTAAATTATAATAGTTTTGTAATTCATTTTTCCGCGACAATAATCAAATCTGTACTGGTTTCAGGTATATATTCCGCACCGCTGTAATCTCCATAATGCCGTAATTTTTTAAACCCGGCGGCGCCAAGAGCAGCAGCCAGTTCTGCCTGCCGCCAGGGTTGCAGTTCCTCCGCATATGCACGGTAACTCCATATCCCGGCAGCGTCTTTTTGCATCACAACAATATTAAAGGTGATATGACCAGCCTGGTCGTCAACCGGAAAATCGGTGATACGCAGGTAAAGAGTTTCTTCTTTACCTTTTTTATACTGGTTTAACGGCATAAAGCGGCTTTTTTCCGCCAGTATGCGGTCATAATTCCGGTTCTGCAGCACCAGTACTCCGCCCGGACGCAGCGCCCGGCAAAAATCCGCCAAAGCCGTCTGCAAGTCAGCGGAATTCCTTAAATGCGGCAGGGAATTACCCAGACAAACCACGGCATCATACTGCGCACCGGTTTCGCCGGCCAGACTGCCAAAACCGGCCTGTACAAAACGGACCGGCAGCCCTTGCTTGACAGCCAGCGCACGCGCCGTTTCCACCATTGTCGGACTTAAGTCGGCCCCGGTCACTGCCAGGCCCCAGGTCGCAAAAAGCAAAGCATGCCGGCCGGTGCCACAGGCGGCGTCCAGGACGCTCCGGACGTTATATTCCCGGAAGCGGGCCTGCAAAAAAGGCCCTTCCCGCTCTAACCTGGCCTCCCAGCTAATCATACGGTCATATTCGTTGCCAAAACCATTAAAAAGGTTTTCCGGCGGTAGATTTTCCGTCATCTCCCATCAACCTCCTACCTGAACTTCCTGGCCGCAAAGAGCATGCACAATCACTCCTCATCACCTTAAGCACAGTGTACCCCAAATGAGGACAGTCTTGCAATGACAAAGGCAGTATAAAAGTGTGATTTTTGTCACAGCCGGTAAATACCATATAATGACAGGACACGGCGGCATATTTGTAATATAATACTATACAGGTCGCATTGTTTCCGCTGATAAAGGAGATTATATGAGCGAACATAAACTGGATTTCGGCTACGGACCCGGTTGGATCTACGGCCCCATGGGTATTGGCCTGCTGCTAACCGCCGGGGGCCTGACGTTAATCAGGTTTCAATTGCCGCTGCCTGGTGCAGTGCTTATGTTTTTAGGTTTACAAGGCTTCCTGGCTTTCGCCGCCATAAAACTTATTTACCGCCCCGACAGTCCGCTGGAAGTACCGCCCCAATTAACGATTTTCGGCAACGAAAAGGTGCTGGATGCCGGCTGCGGCAGCGGCAGGCTTACCATCGCCGTGGCCAAACGCCTAAAGTTAGGAAAAATCACCGGCATTGATACTTTTGAACACGACTATATCAGAGAGAACAGCCCTGAGTTGACCTATCGTAATGCTGCTGCCGCCGGAGTGGCGGAACGGGTAAAAATTATCCGGGCCAATGTGCTGGCACTACCCTTCCCTGTCGAGACTTTTGATTTGGTTGTAAGCTCACTGCTGGTGGACCAACTGGGAGATAACAAAGCTGCCGCTTTGGCTGAAATTCACCGTGTTATCAAACCCCGGGGCTGTTTTTTCATGCTGGTGCACGTGCGCAACCTGCCAGCTTTTTGGCTAATGAATTTTCTGATCCTTTTTATTTCTTTATCCTGGGACAAATGGCATAAATTACTCGATACGGCAGGCTTCAATTTGGTTGATACCGGTACTTCGCATGGCTGCGCCTGGTTTCTGTTACAAAAACGCACAGAATAAGGAGTTATGGCAATGACCGGAAAAAATGCCGGGCGGATATGGGAGATTGATTTTCTGCGGGGCATTGCGCTGCTGCTGATGATTATTTTTCATCTGCTTTTTAATCTCAAGGAATTCTATGGCTACCCGGTACAGTACAACAGCGGTGTTTATTTTTATATTGGCAAGCTGTCGGCCATATTATTTATGGTTATTTCGGCCATCAGCAGTTCCTTTAGCCGCAATAACGTCAGACGGGGGGTTAAATTCCTGGCGGTAGGGATGTTGATTACCGCTGCCTCTCATCTGTATAACCCGGACTATGGCATAAAGTTTGGGATTCTGCATTTTATAGGCACATGCATTTTATTGTACCCTTTGTTCCGGGGTCTAAATAAATACTTGCTGCCGGTTTTGGGTACTATAGTAATAATTTTAGGCCAGTACCTGGACAGCATATACATGCCCCATAATTACCTGTTTATCTTTAATCTCACCGGCAGTGCCTGGGTATCTGCGGATTACTATCCGCTGCTGCCGTGGCTCGGGGTATTTCTCTACGGCATTGCCCTTGGCAAATTCATTTATCCTGAGCGCAAAAGCCTGTTTAGTTTCACTCCGCCAATGAACCCGTTCAGTTACCTGGGGGAGCATACCCTTTTTGTCTATCTGGTACACCAGCCATTGTTATTGATGGCCATTAGTCTTTATAAAAAAATAACCGGTTGAAATAGGAGCGAGCATATGTCCAAAATTGCCTTAATAGCAACCGCCACCTTCGGTCTGGAAGCAGTGGTAGCCAGGGAAATAAAAGACCTGGGATATGATGACGTAACCGTGGAAAACGGTCGGGTTACCTTTGTTGCCGACGAATCGGCTATTTGCCGGACTAACCTCTGGCTACGGACAGCAGACCGGGTTTTGCTGAAAATGGGTTCCTTTAAGGCCACCACCTTTGAAGAGCTTTTTCAGCAAACCAAAGCCCTGCCCTGGCCGGACTGGCTGCCGGTCAACGCTAATTTTCCGGTTAACGGCAAATCGATTAACTCCAAACTTTATAGCGTCCCGGACTGCCAGGCGATAGTAAAAAAAGCCGTAGTGGAGTCTATGAAGAAAAAATACCGTCGGGAATGGTTTGCCGAAGACGGCCCGCGCTATACCATTGAGGTGGCCTTGCTAAAAGACGAAGCCACTCTGACCATTGATACCAGCGGGGTAGGGCTGCATAAAAGGGGCTATCGCAAACTGGCTAATGAAGCGCCGATAAAAGAGACCCTAGCCGCCGCTATGATTACCCTGGCCCACTGGTTCCCCGACCGGGCGTTCATGGATCCGTTATGCGGTTCCGGCACTATCCCCATTGAAGCAGCCTTGATTGGTCTGAATATAGCCCCCGGCATCAAACGCAGCTTTGCCGCCGAAAATTGGCCGTCAGTGCCCAAAGCCCTATGGCAGGAAGCCTGGCAGGAAGCCCTGGATCTGGTGGAACACGACGGGCAGTTGAATATTGTCGGCACCGATATCGACGAAAAAGTACTGAGCCTGGCCCGTTATCACGCCAAAATGGCCGGTGTGGACAAACAGATTCATTTTCAGCGGCTACCGTTATCAGAAGTGCGGACGAAAGCAAAATACGGCTACATAATTTGTAACCCACCTTACGGCGAACGCCTTGGCGAAGCCAATGAGGTGGAACAACTCTACCGGGAAATGGGTCAGGTATTTAGCGCCCTGGATACATGGTCTTATTATATCATTACCTCCCACCCCAGGTTTGAAGCGCTTTTCGGCCGTAAAGCGGACAAGCGGCGAAAACTTTATAATGGGCGGATTGAATGCCAATATTATCAATACCAGGGCCCGCGGCCGCCGCGCCGGAAGGCTGACCACCCCGTGCAAGCGGAAAACGATGCGCGCCCTCTGTGCAATCGGTGATTGCCAAAGCTCTGCAGGAGTGTAAAAAGTAAAAGGGTTGCCGACCGGCAACCCTTTTTTCTTATCACTAAATTATTATTATTTCACTTCACCACAATATTCACCAGCTTCTTTGGTACCCCCACCACTTTGACGATGGTTTTGCCTTCAATCAGCGCCTTTATCTTCTCCTGCTCCATAGCAAACTGCTCCATAGCTGCTTTGTCCATGTCGGCAGGCACTGTCAGCCGATCCTTGACCTTGCCGTTGACCTGCACCACAATCTCCAGTTCATCCTGCACTAGGGCCGCAGGGTCATATTCAGGCCACGCCTGTTTATGGACACTGTCCTGATAACCCACGGCCTGCCAGAGCTCTTCTGCCACATGCGGCGCAAAAGGCGCCAATAAAATAATCAGGTTATTAATGGCCTCGGCTTCCACCGCGCTGTTACGCTGCGGGTTCTTGTCCCGGTACAGATAAAGGGCATTTACCAGTTCCATGATAGCGCTGATAGCAGTATTAAAGTTAAAACGCAGGTTAATATCTTCTGTTACCTTTTTGATAGTATAATGGGTCACCCGGCGCATTTCTTTATCCGCCGGCGACATAACTGCCACCACGCCGCTCCCATTATGGCCGTCAACATATGCGGCCGCCAGCCGCCAGACCCGGTTGAGGAAGCGGAAAGCCCCCTCCACCCCCTGGTCGCTCCATTCCAAATCCCGCTCCGGTGGAGCGGCAAAAAGGATAAAAAGCCGGGCCGTATAGGCACCATACTTCTCAATAATCTCTTCAGGACTGACCACATTTCCATTCGAATTAGACATCTTGGCTCCATATTTTAGCATCATGCCCGGCGTCATCAACCGCACCGACAACAAGTCGCTGCGTTTTGCGAT
>CAZWUW010000036.1:0-28636 GCA_964636895.1 uncultured Eubacteriales bacterium | reverse complement strand
CAGGTAGCAGACCAGGTAGTAGACCAGGTAGCAGAAGCACACCAGGTGGCTGACTATTATGTTCCGGCAGCTAGTGCGGAAAACAACTCCTCTGCTTACGGTGTTGACGATAATACAATTTTGATTAAGCGTACTGTGCGTTCCGGTCAATGTATCCAGTATGACGGCAACATAGTGGTGCTGGGGGATGTGAACCCCGGCGCGGAACTGATTGCCAGCGGTAATATTGTAGTTATGGGGGCGCTGCGCGGGGTAGTACATGCCGGCGCCACCGGCAGTGAAGAGGCTTCGGTGGCTGCTTTTCGTCTCCTGCCTACTCAATTGCGGATTGCCAACCATATTACCCGGGCTCCCGACGGTGAATACCTGCCCCCCGACCAGCCGGAGATTGCCCGGATTAAGGACGGAGTGGTAGTTATTGAAGCGTATCAAATCAACCAGGATAAACAAATGAAGATTTGCTAGCTATTTGATTAAAAGAGGAGGACATAGAAATATGGGAGAAGTTATTGTCATCACATCTGGTAAAGGAGGAGTCGGGAAAACTACTACCACCGCCAACATCGGCACCGGGCTGGCCGCTCTTGGGTATAAGGTTGTCCTGGTGGATACCGATATCGGTCTAAGGAACCTGGACGTGGTCCTCGGCTTGGAAAATAGAATAGTTTATGATATCGTGGATGTTACCCAGGGTAATTGCCGTCTGAAACAGGCGCTGATTAAGGACAAGCGTTTTGAGGGGATGCATCTGTTGCCGGCTGCCCAGACTAAGGACAAGTCTGCGGTTAGCACGGAACAGATGAAAGAGCTCTGTGCCGAACTGAAAAAAGAGTTTGATTATGTTATTATTGATTGCCCGGCCGGTATTGAACAGGGGTTTAAGAATGCTATTGCCGGTGCGGAAAAGGCGGTAGTGGTTACTACCCCGGAGGTTTCCGCAGTGCGGGACGCCGACCGGATAATCGGTTTGCTGGAAGCTGCCGAATTGCGTGACCCTAAGTTGATTGTGAACAGATTACGACCGCACATGGTCAAAAAAGGCGATATGATGGGTATTGATGATATGATAGACATTCTGGCGATTGGGTTGTTAGGTGTAGTGCCCGAAGATGAGCAAATTGTGGTTTCCACTAACCGGGGCGAGCCCGCCGTGCTGGACAACAATTCCCGGGCCGGTCAGGCCTACCGGAATATTTCCCGCAGAATAACCGGGGAAGACATCCCCTTCATGAACCTGTATGATGAAACAGGGATTATGAATAAACTGAAAAAACTTATGGGTTTCAAATAATAATGTGGAAGGAGAGGGAGAAATGGCTTTGCTGGATTTTTTGAGTAGGATGTTTGGGAAGGATAGTTCTGCCAGTAAGAATGTCGCCAAAGAGCGGCTGCGTTTGGTGCTTGTCCATGACCGGTCAAACGTCTCTCCTCAGTTACTGGAAGCTTTAAAAGAGGATTTAATAAAAGTAATCTCCGACTACATGGAAATAGATGAAAGCGGTTTGGAAGTGAATTTGGACAGTTCGGATGATTCGGTGGCGTTAATAGCCAATATTCCGGTGTTGAGAATGAAAAGAACCGGCAACAGAGCAGAAAAAATTGGGTAATCCCCAATTTTTTTGCTTGTGCGCAAAAGCTGGACGTAGTAGTGCCGGTGAGATATACTTAAGTTGTATCCCATAAAAGGAAGGGGCAGCAACTTGATTGACAAAAAATTATTTCGTAATTTTGATTTTACTTTATTGGTCACTGTTTTGCTGATTATTGCTTTTGGTCTGGTCATACTAAGCAGTGCCACTCATATTACCATGGTTGAAGGGGCCGATAAATATGCTTATGTTAAAAAGCAATTTTTATCGATAATACTTGGTTTAGTGGCCATTATCGGTATACTTTCAATAAATTACAACAGTTTGTCCGGATATACCAGGTTACTGTATGTAATAAACATTGGCCTGCTGCTGGCGGTTATATTTATCGGTAAAGAGGCTAAAGGTGCTCAGTCATGGATTTCTCTCGGTTTCTTTAACCTGCAGCCCTCAGAATTTGCCAAGGTTTTTGTGGTAATTACTTTTGCCGCTTATCTGTCTAAACGACAGGGTCAACTTAACAGCTTTATAGACCTGCTACCCTCTTTTGTGCACCTAGGGATACCTATGCTGCTGATTTTAAAACAGCCGGATTTGGGCACCGCGCTAGTCTTTACGGCCATTTTTTTTGGCATGTTATTTGTTGCCGGCGCAAACCCCAAGGTTTTGTTGGCTGTTATTTTGGCCGGTGCGGTTGCCGTGGGCGGTGTTTTATACGGTCAACTAGCGCTGGGCTGGGATAAACCGTTAAAGCCTTACCAGTTAAAACGGTTAACTATTTTTGTTGACCCCTACCAGGATACCCGCGGCTATGGTTTTCAGGTAATCCAGTCTCAGGTGGCCATTGGGTCGGGCGGTGCTTGGGGAAAAGGGCTTTACGAGGGTACGCAGAACAGGCTCAACTTTTTGCCTGAGCAGGAGACTGACTTTATCTTTTCCGTAGTAGGCGAAGAACTGGGTTTTGCTGGGGCTTCAGTACTGTTGTTGCTATTCTTTATTCTGGTTTACCGGGGGATTAGGATTGCCGCTGCTGCCAAGGATATGTTTGGAACCTTGCTGGCAACCGGTATTGTTTCGATGATAGTTTTCCATCTGTTGGTAAATATCGGCATGACCGCTGGGATTATGCCTATTACCGGGATTCCTCTGCCTCTTTTCAGTTACGGCGGCAGTTCTATGCTGGCTAACCTGATGGCTATTGGGATTTTGCTGAATATTCACCTAAGACGTCAGAAACTGATGTTTTAGCGGGGGAATGGTTAAAACAAGGTCAATATTTCCTGAAGAGGCCGATAGCAAAACGCTTGAGGTGTTAGCCGCAGGCGTTTTTTTGCTTGTCATATTTCCGCTCCCTGCTCATATACATAGAATAAACAAGCTCTCGGGGGAGGGTTATACGGCGTGAAAACTGATTGGGAAAAAACGCATAACCAAGATGAACTATACGATTTTACCTACGAACCAAAAGCTGCTTATCGCAGCAGCTACAGGCATAATAGATTTAAAGTCATTAATATAAAAAAACACCGCCTAGTATTGCAGATACTGGCTTCGTTGCTTATTCTGGGGCTTATTTTTGGTCTTAGCAGGCTTGAAAACACGATAGGAAAATCAGTCAATTCTAGTGTGCGTTATTTGTTGACTAAAGAAATAAACTTTCAGCCTGTTTTTAGTAAGGTTTTACAGTTGGCCGGGCAAGCGGCCAATATGGAATGGCCTACCGTGCTTAATCTGCCGACCCAGGGCTCCAAGGCCGTAATTTCTGCCGCTGCCGGCAAATTATCACTCACCATCCCGGTTTCCGGGCAGATAACGATGGTATATGGGTGGATGATTAGTCCGCTGGATAACCTGCAGCACTTTCATGAAGGCATAGACATTGATGCGCCATTGGGCAGCGAGGTAAAAGCCGCCCTGACCGGCCGGGTGGTAAGGACAGGTGAAGATAAGATTTTGGGTGGTTATGTGTTGCTTGAACATAATCAAAATTACACCTACTATGGCGGGTTAGGAGAGATAACCGCCAGGCCGGAGCAGGAAGTCAGGGAAGGAGAAATTATTGGTAAAGTGGGCTTAAACGAGGAATCCCGGGAACCCCACCTGCATTTCGAATACCGGGAGCGGGGGAAGCCCGTGGACCCATTGGCCCGGTTATATCCTGATCAGCTTCCGGGCAAAGGGATGTGACCTGCACAGAATGAAAATTGCCAGTGTTTTTGGAGTGGATGTAAGGTTAAACTGGTTTTTCCTGCTCCTTTTTTTTCTGTACTTTTGGGCGGGATTACTGCCTCAAGGTTTGATTGCTTTTGGGGTGGTAATTCTTCATGAATTGGCGCATGTAATTACGGCCGTAGGTTATGGGATCAAGGTGCGGGAAGTGGAGCTGCTGCCTTTTGGCGGGGTTGCCAGAATGGAGGCTGGTTTGGAGGAAAACCCGGTGGTGGAGACGGTGGTTGCTTTGGCCGGGCCGTTGACCAACGGTTTTATGTTATTGGCAGCGCTGGGGGCAAAACAGCTGGGTTGGGGAAATCCGGACTGGCTGCCCTTTTTCATGCATGCCAATTTGTTGGTAGGGTGTTTTAATTTATTGCCTGCTTTGCCGTTGGACGGCGGCCGGATTTACCGGGCCTGGCTGGCGGGGCGGATTGGGCTCAAAGATGCTACTGAACAGGCGGCTGACCTGGGTAAACTTTTTGCCATAGGTTTTGCCGGAGTGGGCTTTTTTGCCCTGGTACACGGGGTGATTGATTACAACTTATTTGTGGCCGCTGTTTTCCTTTACTATGCTGCCAGCCGGGAGAAGGGCGGCGCTATGTTTGTTTTTTTGCGTTACCTGGCGCGAAAAAAAGAGGTGCTGGCTCGTCGCGGTGCGCTCTTATCCCGGCAGGTGGTAACAGTGGAAACCACCCCATTGAAGGATTTGGTGCGTTATTTCGTACCGGGAAAATACCATCTGGTGGCGGTGCTAGATCGGGAACGGCGGTTGCAAAAGATTTTGACGGAAACGGAAGTTATCGACGGCATGCTAAATTACGGTTGGCACTTGCCGGTAGGGGAGTTGCCGGAGCGCAAGGCGTAAAAAAGCCCGGCATCGGTATGAAGGATTTCGGTCAATTAATGTAGAATCACAATTAGGTATATTTTGGCGGCAGCTTTTACAATAATAGTTTTACAATGTTTTTGTCTGCAAGGTTAACATCAGACACTAATCGATGCAATACAGGAGGCCTGAGATGAGACAATTTATAGAAGACAGCATTTTGCCCCGAGTCACCAAACCCACCCGCTATCAGGGGACTGAGCTCCATTCCGTTCACAAAACTTGGGATAGTGTCGATGTGCGTATGGTATTCGCCTTTCCCGATATTTATGAAGTGGGTATGTCCCATCTGGGTTTGCGGATTCTATATGATTTGGTAAATAACCGTGAAGATACGCTGATGGAGCGGGTTTTTGCCCCCTGGACAGACATGGAGGAACTGCTGCGGCAGCATCGTTTACCTTTGTTCAGTCTGGAGTCTTACCGGCCGCTACAGGATTTTGATGTGGTAGCCTTCACGCTGCAGTATGAAATGAGTTTTAGTAACATTTTGAACATGCTGGACCTGGCCGGTATCCCGCAGCGTGCCGCTGCGCGGGGTGCGGACATGCCCCTGGTATTGGCGGGTGGGCCCTGTGCCTTTAACCCTGAGCCTTTAAGCCCTTTTATTGATGCTTTTGTCATCGGAGAAGGGGAAGAAGTCATGCACCGGGTGATTAACACTCTAAAAGACTGGAAATCTTGCCGGGCCGGTGGCAAAGAAGGATTACTGCGCCGGCTAGCTGCCGTTGCCGGGGTTTATGTGCCCGCCTACTATGACGTTAATTATAATGAGGACCAAACTATCCGGGAAGTAATGCCCAAATTTTCCTTTGTGCCGTCAAAAGTCACCCGGCAGGTGGTCAAAAACCTGGATAGCGTGGAGTTCCCGGTCCGGACAATAGTGCCCTTTATGGAGGTTGTGCATGACCGTATTATGCTGGAAGTCCTCCGGGGCTGCAGCCGTGGTTGTCGGTTTTGCCAGGCGGGGATGATTTATCGCCCGGTGCGGGAAAAACAACCGGCAACTATTTTGCGCCAGGCCGAGGAATTGCTGAAAAATACCGGGTATGATGAAATCTCTCTTACTTCGCTGAGCACCAGCGATTATTCTTGTGTGCAGGACGTATTGCAGTCACTGATGGACCGGTACGGTGAAGCCGGGGTGGGCATTTCGTTGCCTTCTCTGCGGGCAGATTCCTTTTCCGTGGAATTGGCCAAGCAGGTGCAGCGGGTCCGGCGCACCAGCCTTACTTTTGCCCCGGAAGCCGGTACACAGCGGCTGCGGGATGTGATTAACAAGGGCGTGACGGAAGAAAACCTTATGGCTGCTGTGGAGGGTGCTTTCCGGGCCGGGTGGTCGGCGGTGAAACTGTATTTCATGATTGGCTTGCCAACAGAAACCAAAGAAGACCTGGACGGTATCGCCTCCCTGGCTAACCGGGTGGTACGGCTGGGCCAGGAATTGCTTGGCAACAGGGTCGGTCGACTGAAAGTCACGGTAAGTGCCTCCTCCTTTGTGCCGAAAGCCCATACACCATTTCAGTGGGTGCCACAGATACCGGTGGATGACCTGCTGGCCAGGCAAAAATATTTGGCCGGTATTCTGAAAAACCGGCGTATCGTTTTTAATTGGCATGATGCAAAACTGAGTTTTGTAGAGGCGGTTTTTGCCAGGGGTGGTCGCTGGGTGGGTGACGCCCTGGAGCGGGCCTGGCAGCTGGGATGCAAATTTGACAGTTGGACGGAGCATTTTAAGTTTGACAAATGGCTGCAGGCCTTTGCCGAGGCCGGCATAGACCCTGTTTTTTACGCCGGGCGGCAATTTCCGCCGGCAGAAGTGTTGCCATGGGATTATATCGATGCCGGGGTCAGCAAAAGATTTCTCCGGGCGGAATATGACCGGGCATTGGCCGGGCAGTCTACCGGTGATTGCCGGTTCGAAAAATGTACTGTTTGTGGTGTCTGCCAGAATATAGACGTGGCGGTGGACCTGAAAGGAGGGCAAAAGCATGCCCCGTGTTAGAATTGGTTTCACCAAGGGGGCGGGGGTGCGTTTTGTCTCCCATCTTGACCTGATGAAGGCTTTTGAACGGGCGGTACGCCGGGCCGCGATACCTATTGCTTTTTCGGAAGGATTTAACCCCCATCCTAAGATGTCTTTTGCGTCTGCCCTGGCAGTAGGGGTTACCAGTGATGCGGAATACATGGACATTGATTTGCGTGAAAATGTGGCAGCTGAGGAAATTGCCCGGCGCTTGATGAGTGTTCTGCCGCCGGGGATAACGATAAGAAGCGCCTGTATGGTGCCGGACAATAGCCCGGCGCTGATGTCAGTAGTTAATCGCACCAGCTATGAAGTCCGGGCAAGAGCTACTGCACCCGTTACCCAAGCGGTATTATTGGAATGTATAGATGAAACCCTTAAGCAAAACCAGTTAGTGATTGAAAAAAACACTAAAAAGGGCCTCAAGCCCAAAGATATTCGGCCCGGTATAATAAATCTCACCGGGTGGCTGGCAGGGGAAGATGTTTGCTTTGATATGCTTTTACTCACCGGCAATGAGGGCAATATACGCCCGGAAGAGGTTGTACAGGGCCTTATTAGAGCTGCCGGCCTGCCGGTTGACCCGGCGTCTTTGCGCATTCACCGCACCGGGTTGTACATTGCCCAGGGTGATAAGCTGGCAGTTCCCGTCGGTGCGGCACTGTAGCAGGATGAAAACGGCACCATAGGAGCTGATATATATGTTAAAAGAGATTTTGGTCAATGTCCGGGAGGAAGAAACCCGGGTGGCGGTGCTGGAAGATAAAACCGCTGTGGAAATTTACATCGAGCGGTCCCTTAACCAGCGGCTGGTAGGCAACCTTTATAAAGGTAAAGTTGAAAATGTTCTGCCCGGAATGCAGGCGGCCTTTGTGGACATCGGCCTGGAAAAAAATGCTTTCCTCTTTGTGGAAGATGCCTTGCCGCCTCGTACTGCCGGAGACGGGACGGATGAAATTAAACATGATCATGCGCCTTTAAACATCATTGATGTATTGAAGGAAGGCCAGGAACTGCTGGTCCAGATTGCCAAAGAACCTCTCGGGACTAAAGGCGCCCGGGTGACTACCCACATTACTCTGCCGGGACGATTTTTGGTGCTGATGCCCAATGTTGATTATGTGGGGATTTCCCGCCGGATTGAGGATGAAAAGGAACGGGAGCGGTTAAGGGAAATTGCTGCGCGGATTAAACCGGCGGCCATGGGCTTGATCGTGCGAACCATTGCCGAAGGCATGGATGAAGAAGAATTTCAGCAGGATGTTACGCTTTTAGCCAAACTTTGGAAAAAGATTCAGAACCGGGCGTATCACGGACCGGTTCCCAACCTTATCCATAAGGACCTGGAACTGGTGCAGCGTATACTCCGGGACTTATTCACTGAAGATATTGATAATTTAATTATTGACTCCCGCTATGAGTATGAAAAAGTCCTTGAATTGATGGAACTGACTTCACCTCAGTTGAAGAGCCGGGTGAGCCTTTATGAGCAGGATAATCTTTTTGAAAAGTACGGCGTGGAAGAGGAAATCGAGAAAATTCTTAAACACCGCGTCTGGCTAAAGTGCGGAGGTTATATCGTAATTGACCAGACGGAAGCTCTGACGGCCATAGATGTAAATACCGGCAAGTATGTGGGCAGCATTAATCTCGCTGATACGGTGTTAAAAACCAATCTTGATGCGGCGGTGGAGATTGCCCGCCAATTGCGGTTACGCAACATCGGTGGCATTATTATCATTGATTTCATTGATATGCCCAACCAGGCGCACCAGCATCAGGTGCTTCAGGCGCTGGAAGAAGAAATTAAAAAGGATAAGACCAAGACTAATGTACTTGGTTTAACTCAACTTGGCCTGGTGGAAATGACCCGGAAGAAGGTTCGCCAGGGGCTGGAGAATGTTTTATTGAAAGCCTGCCCTTATTGTGAGGGTAAAGGGAAAGTGCTTTCCGAGGAAACTATCAGTATCCGGGCCAAAAATGAAATCTATAAACTGGCTCAGCATATCAGCGCCGAAGTAATTCTGGCCGAGGTGCACCCGTCCGTAGCGTCCATGCTGATCGGCAGTGGAGGTATTAACTTGCGGGAGATGGAGAGTAAGACTAAAAAGCATATCCTGGTGCGGGGCTGCGAGCATTATCATCCTGAAGTCATCAATATCAGAGCCCTCCATTCCCAATTTGAAATAGATGCAGTCGGCGTCCCGGTGCGGCCGGGTCAGGTGTTGGAAGTGAAGGTTGAAGAACCGCATGCCACCAACATTTATGACGGCATCGGCCGGATTAACGGTTTTATCGTGGACATCGAAGGCGCCAGTGCTCTGATTGGCGAAACGGTTGCGGTAGAGATTATCAGAGTACATAGGACATACGCCAAGGCGAAATTAGTGGATGTCAATAAATAGGTGGCAGGTGGTCCACCTACCACCTACCACCTACGACCTACTTGACATTCCCCCCGATATCAGATACAATATTGTACTGTAGGCACAGTCTGCTGACTATGCTGAAAACCGCACGGTAAGGGCGGGGCGGATTTGCTCCACAAACGATTCCACGTGCCCGGACGGCGAGTCCATGATAGGGAGGTGTATCCATGTACGCCATTATTGCAACCGGAGGCAAGCAGTACCGCGTGAAAGAAGGCGATGTGATTTTCGTTGAGAAGCTCAATGCCAGCGAAGGTGACACCGTTGAAATCAGCGAAGTGCTGGCCGTTGGTAAGGAAGGTGACCTCAAAGTAGGCACACCGTTGGTGGACGGAGCTAAGGCTGTACTCAAAGTAGTCGGCCAGGGCAAAGGTAAGAAGATTATTGTCTTCAAGTATAAGCCCAAGAAAAACTACCGGCGCAAAACCGGCCACCGTCAGCCTTATACTAAAGTTGTAGTCGAAAAAATCCAGGCTTAGGATGGAGTTTGATGATTGAAATTTCCGTGCATCGTGAGGCCGGGAAAGTCAGGGGTTTTAGTGTAACAGGGCATGCCCGGTTTGCTCCGCACGGTGAGGATTTGGTTTGCGCGGCGGTGTCCATGCTGGCGCAGTCGGTGCTGCTAGGACTGCACCACCATGTAGGAATTGCTATTGATTATCATATTGATGAAGCCACCGGCGGGCTTAGCTGCCGATTGCCGGAAAAAATAACCCCTGAGCAGTACCAGATGGCTGAAGCGGTCATTGCGACCATGGTTTTGGGTTGCCAAAACCTGCAAGAAACTTATCCGCAGCATGTACGCGTGATATAGAAGGAGGTGGACCTCATGCTTTTAACAATTAATCTACAATTATTTGCCCACAAAAAAGGGGTTGGTAGTTCCCGGAACGGACGTGACTCCGAAGCCAAGCGCCTTGGCGTGAAGCGGCACGACGGTCAGTTGGTGGCCGCCGGTAATATTTTAGTGCGCCAGCGGGGCACTAAGATTCATCCCGGCAATAATGTCGGCATCGGTAAAGACGATACCCTTTTTGCCTTGGTTACCGGCGTAGTCAAGTACGAGCGCAAGGGCCGGGACAAAAAACAGGTTAGTGTTTACGGTGAAGCAGCTATGTAACTGTATATTACAGTATAGAATTACCGGGTTAAAAACCCGGTAATTTTTTTTGCGTAAGTTTACGGTAACATTTTCTTTATGTTTTCCCAAACCGGTTCAAACATATATTCCATTTTTGCGGTGGGGTTGGGCAGCGGCCAGTCATAAATCTGACCCGCACTGTAGATAAAGCCGATAGTGAGCAAGACGAAGAAGGCTGTGAGTTCGCGCCACATTTTATTTTTCACCAGTCTCGGCACTTCTATAGCAATAATAATACTAATAACAGCCAGCAGATAAATCAAAATTTTCCTCCTCGTCTATGTGCCGTTAAGTAAAACTGTACCACCCGAAACTGTCGGAACGAATAGAAAAGTCCCTGAGAGAGCAAATTAACTTAAAATGCAGGGAATGTATGATGAATAATAAGAATTTGATATCCGGCAAACAGGCAGTTTATCTGCTCGTATTTAGTATTTTTCCGGTCGCGGTGCTTTTTATTCCGGGCGACCCGGTTAATATTGTTAATCAGGATGCCTGGCTGACCATTATTCTGGCTACGGTGCTGGCTATCCTGTTTATCTTTTATCCGCTGGCGGACCTGGGCAGGCGTTTTCCCGGACTGACCATTGTTCAATACGGCGAAAAAGTGGCCGGCAAGTATTTGGGTAAGTTATTTGGCCTGATGATTATTTATTATTATTTTCAGCTCCATTGCTGGACATTAAGGTCCTTTGCGGAGTTTACAGTTATATTTGTGCCCGAAACGCCATTTTTGGTCCTTTATGGGGTGATTTCATTATTAACCGCCTATGCCGTAAAAAATGGCCTGGAGGTCCTGGCCAGGTGCGGGGAGTTTGTATTTCCCCTGGGTCTCTTTTTTTTACTATTAATTGCTGTGTTCAGTATCGGTGACATGGATTTTGCCAATTTACTGCCGGTTATGGATGAAGGTATCGTTCCCCTGCTTATCGCCACCCCAGCACCATTGGACTGGCTAGCCATCGGCCTTACTTTTGGCGTTCTGACAGCTTATGTAAATAATAAGCATGATTTGAGAAAAGTTGGTTTACTGGGCGTGGGGTTAAGTGGTATTTTATTAACTACCTTGAGCCTAATCAGTATTGCTGTCTTTGGACCTGGGTTAATTTCAGAAATGGTTTTTCCATATTTAACACTGGCAAAATATATGAATCCGGGTGCTTTTTTTGAACGGTTGGAAGTGCTGTTCGTAATGGGGTGGGTGACATGGATTTTTATGGCCGTGGCGTTGTCGTCTTTTGCTACCGTATTAAGCTTGGCTCAATTGTTCAGGCTGGCTGATTATCGGATGCTGGTCCTGCCTGAGATTGTTTTGGCTGTCGCGTATTCTGTTTATGAATATAAAAGCATTATGGAAATGACTTATCTTTTTAGCATCGCTCATCTGTATTATCTTATTTTTAGTCTGGGCGTGCCGTTTATAATCTGGGTTATTTCATTGGTCCGGCTTAAATCTATATAAAGCTAAGCGAGATGCCGAGGGTCAAGTAAGCCGGTCAAGTTAAAGACGAATAAAAGGGGTTGACGGTGGTGTGGCATAAGCTGACGAAAAAAATTCGCTCCATGGCGATTAATAAGCATCGACCCCGCCCGGGCAGTGAAGAAAAAGAGGTGCACTACCTGTCAGTCAGCCTGGATGAAAACATTAAAGTGTTGAAGCAGGTTTTTAGTGACTGCAGTGATGTCGTTTTCCGGGAGTTTTTAATCGGCTCCCCGGTGCCGGTCAGAGGGCTGCTTATTTTTATTGAGGGGCTGACGGAAAAAAGCCTGTTAAATGAAAATCTTATGAAATCACTGATGTATGATTTGCCGTCTGTGCCTGTTGCCGAAAAGTTAAATACCGGGAACGCATTAACGCTTATCAAAGAGCAGCTGCTGCCCTTTGCCGAGGCCGCCGAAACCGGGGAAATGCTTGAAATGATAGAGAGTATTTTGGCTGGGGATGCGGCTTTGCTTATTGACGGTTCAGCCAGGGTCTTGCTGCCCTGTACCAAGGGTTGGGACCAACGGGCGGTAGTGGAACCGGAAACTGAAACGGTGGTCCGCGGCCCCCGGGAGGGGTTCACGGAAAGTCTGCGCACCAATGCGGTGCTGATCAGGCGGCGCATTAAAAGCACGCGCTTGAAGATGGAAAATATGAAAATCGGTGCCCTGACCAAGACCGATGTTAACATTATCTGGATTGAAGGTATCGCTGACAGCAGTGTAGTGCAGGAGGTCCGTAACCGGTTGAGCCGGATTAATACGGATAGTATATTGGAGAGTGGTTACCTGGAAGAGTTTATTGAGGATGCCCCGCTGTCCATTTTCCCTACTGTTAATTATACCGAGCGGCCGGACAAAGCAGCGGGAGCTTTGTTGGAAGGGCGGGTAGCCATTATTACGGACACTACGCCCATGGTTTTGATAGTGCCGGTGATTTTTACGGAATTTCTGCAGTCCAGTGAGGATTATTATCTGAGATATATTTACGCTTCCGCTTTGCGGTTACTCCGGCTGGTCACTTTGAACATAGCATTACTATTACCGTCTTTTTATGTGGCTATTGTTACTTATCATCAGGAACTGCTGCCGACAGCCCTGCTGGTTTCTATTGCGGCGGCCAGGGAAGGCGTGCCCTTCCCCGCATTTGTGGAGGCCCTGTTGATGGAAGCGACCTTCGAGGTTTTACGGGAAGCCGGGGTGCGCCTGCCCCGGCCGGTAGGACAGGCAGTCAGCATTGTAGGGGCATTGGTAATCGGGGATGCAGCAGTTTCTGCCGGTTTGGTGTCGCCGGCAATGGTTATTGTGGTATCCCTGACGGCTATTTCGTCATTTACTATTCCTTCTTATAGCGGTTCTTTTGCTTTGCGCCTGCTGCGCTTCCCGATTATCGTGGCAGCCGCGGCTTTGGGTTTGTTTGGCATTATGGTAGCTCTGCTGGCCATACTTATACATTTGTGCTCCCTGCGTTCGTTTGGTGTTCCGTATTTATCGCCGGTAGCGCCTACCAGTTGGCGGGACTTAAAGGATGTATTTATACGGGCACCGTGGTGGAAAATGTTTACCCGGCCCAGGACTATCGGTTATGTAGAACCGGCCCGGCAGGATTACGGCCAACGGCCTAAGCCGCCACGTCCTGGCGAAGGTGCCGGAACTCAGTTGGGCGGCGGCCGACGGAGCGGTATTAATAATTCCGCTAGGCGGAGCGGAAGTAAGAATTCCGGCAGGGGGGGCGGCAATGCTAAATGAGGAAAAGATATCTTCCACCCAGCTGACGTTTTTGCTGGTTACATTGGTAACCGCTACTGCCTGGCTTTTTGTGCCCGCTATCACCGCTCGTGCGGCGGCGGAAGACGGCTGGCTTTCGGTGCTGGTTCCGGCCACGATTTTCGGGGTCATGGTTGTAGTGGTTTGTGTATCTCTTGGCCGGCGTTTTCCTGGCCGGACAGTAATTGAATATAGCGGAGATATAGTGGGTAAGTTGGGGGGCAAACTTGTCGGACTGGCGTATGTATTCTTTTTTCTGCATATAAACGGGATCATTATCAGGGAGTTCGGGGATTTTATGGTTACCGCTTTTATGTCGGAGACTCCGTTGCTGGTCTTTAACGGGGTGCTGGTGCTGCTGGCGGCCTATGCGGTACGCTGCGGTCTGGAAGTTATCTGCCGGGCCAACCAGTTCGTGTTCCCACTGGCAGTGCTGAGTCTTTTTGGGCTTGTTGCTATGGTAGTTGGGGAAATGCGCCTGAGCAACCTCACCCCGATGTTGGACAAGGGCCTGCTGCCGGTAATGAAAGGGGCGTTGGCTCCTTCCTCCTGGCGGGGCGAAGTGGTTTTGCTGCTGATGTTTTTGCCTTACCTTAATATGCCGCAAAAAGCTCAAAAAGCCGGTATTGTGGCTGTTGTATTCATAGGCTTTGTACTGACCCTGGATACGGCTGCTATGATAGCTGTCTTTGGGGCCGAGATGTCCGCCCATTTAACTTTTCCCACGCTTTATCTGGCCCGATATGCAAATATTGGCCACTTTATTGAGCGGGTTGAAGCTATCGTAATGATTCTCTGGGTATCCGGAATCTTTATCAAGGTAGCCTGTTTCTATCATGCCAGCACCCTGGCTACCGCCCAGTGGCTGGGGCTGCAGGATTACCGGCCGCTGATACTGCCCTTGGGTATTATTCAGCTGGTTTGGTCAATTACACTGTTTGAAAATATCCGTGAATTGGTAAGCTTTTTGGGCCAGATTTTTCCGTTTTACGGCTTTGTATTTGAATTGGCTATTCCAGGGCTGTTATTGTTAATTGCGTTGGTCAGAAAGAAAGGAGTGGCCGTCAATGACCGGAAAACTGCTTCCTATAATTAGTTTTATTATTATCATGAGCTTGCTGCCGGGCTGTTGGAGCCGGCGGGAAATTGAGGATTTGGCTATTGTTTCTGCGGCGGCATTTGACCGGGTAAATATTCAGGGGCGGGAAAAATACCGCTTTACTCTTCAGGTCATCCGCCCGGACCAATTGGGCGGCGGTCAGCAGAGGGGCGGAGGCGGGGGTAGCAAATCTCCGGAATGGGTGGCAGCAAGCTACGGTGATACTGTGTATGATGCCGGCCGTAATTTTGTCAGCCGTTCGTCCCGTAATGTGGTGCTGTACCACAATAAAGTAATTATTATCGGCGAACGGACAGCCCGGCAAGGGGTTGCGGAACTGCTGGATTTTCTTAACCGGCACAAAGATATCCGGCTTCGCAACTGGATTCTTGTATCTCAGGGTGAAGCTTTTGCGGTTTTGCAGAACGCCCCGGAAATTGAAGAATTGCTGTCAGACGAAATAAGCGGCATGATGATTAATACCGTGTCCCGGGTATCCAAAAGCTATGCCGTGGATTTGCGGGAATTCACAGCCGCAATGGTTTCGCCGGGGATTGATGCGGTGGCCACCGGACTGCAGATCAAAAGTATTCCGGAACGAGCCGGCATGGACCCGGTTCTTGAGCAGGGTGAACCGAATAAAAGCGTACAGGCGCTAAGCTTGGCAGTTTTTCGCCGGGACCGGCTGGCCGGTTGGCTGAATGAAGATGAGGGAAAAGGCTATTTATATATTACCGGCCGCAGCAAAGCAGGTGTAATTCCGGTAAAAGTGAAAAAAGAGAAGATTTCATTTTTGATGACCAGGGCCAAAAGTGAAATTATTCCCCGGGTGGATAAGGGGAAAATAAGTATGCATGTAAAAATAAAAGCTGAAGGAGATTTAGGGGAAAATAGCAGTTTACAATTAATTGCCACGCCGGAAGCAATAGCCAAGCTTAACCGGGAGGTGGCCCGGGAAATCCACCGGCTGGCCATGGCGGCGCTTAAAAAAGCCCAGCGGGAATATCAGGCCGATATTTTTGGTTTTGGACAGAAAGTCCATCACGCTGCACCGGATTTCTGGCACCGGGTGGAGGATAAGTGGTATGACATTTATCCGAATATCGACGTTAAAGTAGAGGTGACGGTTGAAATTCGCCGTACCGGTATGATTGGAGACACGTATAAGATTAAATAGCGGGAGGACAGGTATGTCAGTTTTGGCGTTAGTAATCATTTTTTTGGTAATTATTGCTCTGGAAGCGCCACCACTTGTGCGGGGACAGCGCTGGCGGGAGTTGGCAGCTTTTGCCGGCACGTTATTGGTGGCCATGGTGATGGCTTTTGCCGCTGTGCTGGATATGCCGCTGCCCAATCCCAGCAAAGGGATTGAAGCCGTTTTCAAGCCATTATCGGACCTGGTGCATTAGTTATTAAGTTAGATTATCGTTTCCTTGCAGGAAAATATATCTTTTTAGCGAAATGAGTAAGGTAATATTTTCCGCGGAGGGGCATATGAAAGAATTGTTTGATGTGCTGCGGGTACAGCGGCACGATTTTATTAATCACCTGCAGATTATATCCGGTATGATCCAGTTAAATAAGCAGGATCGGGTCTTTGGCTATATTCAGGAAATTGCCCGGGAGATGACCGAGGCCGGCAAAATTAACGCTCTGGCGCAGCCGGAAGCGGCGGCAGCGCTGCTGATTGCCCGCAATAAGGCGGTAAAACATGGCGTGGAAGTGCATTTCGGCATTTCTTCCAACCTGGCCGGCTGTAAATTAGGCGGTCCGGCACTGGCTGATGTTATTGAGCGCCTGATTGATACGGCAATACGGGAAACCTGTGGTGATAACTGTATGCCGGGAGAAATTTTTGTGGATATTAATGAACAAGGCAACGGTTTTCTGGTGGCTGTGAGTTTTGTTTGCCGCCGCCAGGTTTTTGCCGGGGAACCGCTGGAATCCCTAGAGCATATTTGCCGGGGGCACGGAGTCCGGGTGCGGTGCGGCTGGGCGGCGGAGGATAAGGTGCAATTACGGGTGGAGTTGCCTAAGGACTGACAAAAGGTGGTACGCAAATGTTTTATGATCAGGCCAAAATATATGTTAAAGGTGGCGACGGTGGCAACGGTATCGTGGCCTTCCGGCGGGAAAAGTATGTGCCGGAAGGCGGTCCGTCCGGCGGCGACGGCGGTAATGGCGGCAGTGTTATTTTTGAGGCGGACGAGGGTTTGCGCACTCTGGTAGATTTTCGTTATCAACGACATTATAAGGCTGACCGGGGCGAGCACGGCCAAAGTAAAAATATGCACGGAGCTAACTCTGTTGAACTGGTTGTACGGGTACCTGTCGGCACAGTGGTTAAAGATGCGGAAACCGGTGAGTTTATCGCCGACCTTACCTTGCACGGCCAGCGGGAACTAATTGCTAGCGGCGGCCGGGGCGGCCGGGGTAATGCCCGTTTTGCCAATGCGACCACTAAAGCTCCGGCCTTTGCCGAAAAAGGCGAACCGGGGAAGGAGCGGTGGGTAGCTCTGGAGCTCAAAGTATTAGCCGATGTGGGCATCATCGGTTTTCCCAGCGTAGGCAAATCAACTCTGATTTCAGTGGTTTCGGCAGCCAAACCTAAGATTGCCGAATATCATTTTACCACGCTGGCCCCGAACCTAGGGGTGGTACGGGTTGATGACGGACGGAGTTTCGTCATGGCGGATATTCCGGGGTTAATCGAGGGCGCGCATGCCGGTGCCGGTCTGGGCCATGATTTTTTGCGGCATACCGAGCGTACCAGGGTACTGGTGCATGTGCTGGATATAGCTGGTTCCGAAGGCCGGGATCCGATACATGATTTTGCTGTCATCAATAATGAACTGGCTTTGTATAACCCGGTGCTGGCCCAACGGCCACAGGTGATTGCGGCTAATAAAACAGACTTGCCCGGAGCGGAAGAAAACTTGACGCGGCTTAGGGCGGAACTGGGCCGGGGTTATGATATTTTCCCAATGGTGGCGGCTATTGGCGAAGGAGTACAGCCCTTAGTTTACCGGCTGGCTGAAATGCTGGATAGAATTGAAGAACCGCCGCAGTTGGCAGAAGCGGAAAGAATCGTCCGGGTAACTGAGACCCCCCGGTTTTCCGTGCGCCGGGAGGACAGTGTATATGTAATAGAAGGCAAAGAAATTGAACGCCACTTTGCCATGACCGATTTTAACAATGAGGATGCTGTAAAGCGTTTTCAGCGCATTATGAAGCTAATGGGTATTGAAGCTGATTTGCGCCGGCGGGGGGTTAAAGCAGGGGACACGGTGCGGATTAAGGATTTGGAGTTTGATTATGTGGACTGAAAAAGCCAGAGCTGGCTTTGATGTAAGGAGGCTCGAGTTGTAGATGATGGAAACAGGAATAAAACTTACCGGTAAGCAAAAAAGATTTCTCCGGGCCATGGGCAGCGGCATTGATCCTATTGTGCAGGTAGGCAAGGGGGGCGTAACAGACAATCTCATTCAACAAGTGGATGAGGCCTTAGAAGCCAGGGAACTGATCAAACTCCGGGTGTTAAACAACGCACCGGCGGAGGTGACCGGTGTCGCCGCCGAGATTGCCACCGCCACCGGCGCGGTAGTGGCTCAGACCATTGGCCATATCATTCTTTTCTACCGTCCGTCTGAGCAGCACCCGGCAATCAAATTACCATAGTGCGGCATACAAACCCCCACACACGGGGTTTTTTGTGTTATAATGATAAGATAGTTCAATTACCTATTTTAAACAAAAGGTGATACCATGATTAAAAGGGATTTTTCCGGTGCAAACAGGATTGTCGTCAAAGTGGGCTCCAGTACTTTAAGTCATAATACCGGTAAGTTGAACCTGCACCGTATGGAACAGTTGGTGCGGGAGCTGGCTGATTTGCGGAACCGGGGCAAAGAAGTTGTACTGGTATCTTCCGGTGCCCAGGCCGCTGGCATTGGTAAACTGGGGCTGGTCAGAAAGCCCAAAACCATTCCGGAAAAACAGGCTACGGCTGCCGTAGGCCAGGGAATCCTGATGCATATGTATGAAAAATTTTTTGCCGAGTACGGTGTGGTGGTGGCCCAGGTTTTGCTGACCAGGGAGGATATGAGCGACCGCAGGAGATTTCTCAATGCCCGCAATGCCTTTAACGCCCTGCTTGATTATCAGGCCATCCCTGTGATTAATGAAAATGACACTATCGCTGTAGAGGAAATCAAGTTTGGTGATAATGACACCCTTTCCGCGCTGGTGGCGGGCTTGATTGACGCCGACCTGCTGATTATCCTGTCAGATATTGACGGGCTGTTTTCCGCTAATCCGCAGGAGCATCCGGATGCCAGGCTAATCAGCGAGCTGAGTGAAATTACCCCGGAAATTGAGCAACTGGCCGGCGGGGCAGGGTCCCGGCTGGGGACCGGCGGGATGACGACAAAACTGCTGGCTGGCAAGATTGCGATCAGCTCCGGTTTTCCCATGGTTATCGCTAATGGCCGAAAGGCCGGCGTGATTCGTCGGGTGGTCGCCGGCGAGCCGGAGGGGACGCTGTTTCTGCCCAAAGAAAACCGGCTGCAGACCAAAAAGAAGTGGATAGCCTTTGGTTCATCCGTTCAGGGCCATATTATTATTGACGGCGGGGCTGGGAAGGCTTTGCTGGAGCGGGGCAAGAGTCTGCTGCCCTCCGGGGTGGTGGCTGTGGAAGGCAGTTTTGATATCGGTAATACGGTTAGTGTTATTTGCGCCGGGGGGGAAATAGCCAGGGGGATTGTTAATTACCCGGCCGAAGAAATTCAAAAGATAAAAGGTAAAAAGACTACTGAGATTAAAAAAATTCTTGGTTACAAAGACTATGATGAAATTATTCACCGGGATAACCTGGTTGTGAGTTTATAGGGAGGTAAGCTAAGCTATGGTGCAACAGGAAGTGCAACAGGAAGTGATCAGTAAAGCGCAGTTGGCTAAAAATGCCGCCCGGCAGTTAAGTTATCTGCCTACTGATATCAAAGACCGGGCGTTGCTGGCGATGGCTGATGCGCTGGTTAACTGCAAAGATGAAATTATTGCCGCCAATGCCATGGACATGGCTGCCGGGCGGGAAAAGGGCCTTTCCAGGGCTTTGTTGGACAGGTTATTGCTGACTGAGGCCCGGATTGAAGAAATGGCTGCAGGTTTAAAAGCGGTTACGTCTTTGGCCGACCCGGTCGGTGAAGTGATTTCCATGTGGAAACGGCCGAACGGCATGCAAATTGGGAAGATACGGGTGCCGCTCGGTGTAATTGGTATTATATATGAGGCCAGGCCCAATGTTACTGTTGATGCTGCCGGTCTTTGTCTGAAAACCGGTAATGCCGTATTGCTCCGCGGTGGCTCCGAGGCTATCAATTCAAATACCGCAGTTGCCAGAGTGATTGCCAGGGCGGCGGAAGGAGCTGGCGTCCCGGCCGGTGCCATCCAACTTATTGAAACTACCGACCGCGAAGCAGTCAACCTGATGCTGAAACTAAATGACTATCTGGATGTGCTGATTCCCCGGGGTGGCGCCGGGCTGATTCAGACCGTGGTGAAAAATGCCACTGTACCTGTAATTGAGACCGGAATAGGAAATTGTCATGTTTATGTTGATAACGAGGCTGACCTGACCATGGCCCAAAATATTGTTATTAATGCCAAGGTTCAACGCCCCGGTGTCTGTAATGCCATGGAAACCCTGCTGGTGCACCGCGAGGTGGCCGGTGAACTGCTGCCGGGCCTGTTAGGCACCTTGCGGGAACAGTACCAGGTGGAAATACGGGGCTGTGCGGAAACCAGAGCTATCGCTACCTGGGCTAATGATGCCACTGAAGACGATTATTACGCTGAATTTCTTGACCTTATCCTGGCGGTCAAAGTGGTGGGTGACATCACCGAGGCGATGAACCATATTTATAAATACGGAAGCGGCCATTCAGAGGCAATAATTACGGAAAATTACAGCAAAGCCCGCCGTTTCCTACAGGAAGTTGATGCTGCCGCTGTCTATGTAAATGCCTCTACCAGGTTTACCGACGGTTCCCAGTTTGGTTATGGGGCCGAAATCGGCATCAGTACCCAAAAGCTGCATGCCCGCGGTCCCATGGGGTTACAGGAGTTAACTACAATTAAGTATATCGTGTTTGGTGCAGGTCAGGTCAGATCAGATAAATAGCCGGCGCGGGGTGCGATAATGAGTTTGAGAAGCAGTATAGGCATAATGGGCGGCACCTTTGACCCGATTCATAATGGGCACTTGGTGATTGCCGAATGTGCCCGGCATGAGTTTCAACTGGATCAGGTAGTCTTTGTACCTTGTGGCAGTCCGCCGCACAAAAAAGACTATGACATTACCGATGCTAAACACCGGTATCGCATGGTGGAACTGGCTGTTGCCGGCAATCCGTATTTTAGGATTTCCCCGGTGGAAATTGAACGGCAGGGTATTTCTTACGCTATTGATACTTTAAAAATTTTTCAAACGATTTATGGTACAGATACGGAACTGTTTTTTATCACCGGTGCTGATGCAATAGTCGAAATTCTCACCTGGAAAAAGGTGGATGAGGTAATGGAAATGTGTAGTTTTATTGCCGCTACCCGGCCCGGATACAGCCTGCCGCAATTAAATAAGGCAATCCGCTCTTTGCCGCCGGGGTTTCAAAGGAAAATTATTACCATTGAGATTCCGGGTATTGCCGTGTCCTCCACGGAAATAAGACGGCGCGTGCAAGCCGGACGGCCTATCAAATATCTTTTGCCGGAGGCGGTTGAGCAATATATTGTTAAACATGGAATCTGGTAGAAACCTTCATGCTATAATGAGTTATAATGCTGCAAAGTGATAATTATTCCCAATTCTTATACAGTATATAACGCCTGTTTTTGAACATAATACTAATAGAATCGGGTCAACGAAATATATTCCAGGTTTACAGGTTCCGGTATCAGGCAATTTATCCAGACAGCTGTCTGTTTAAAAGGCACCCGGGTTTTTCAGGAACCTTGGTGCTTTTTTATCTTGGGCAGCATTTCATGAAAGAGAGGTGAATGGGGAAGGTGGTACGCACTTTATATGTAGGCAACCTACCCTGGGCTATCAAACCGGAAGACCTGGCCGACGCTTTCTCGGAACATGGCGAGGTGGTCAGCAGTCGTATTATTACTGACCGGGAAACGGGCCGCTCAAGAGGTTTCGGTTTTGTGGAGGTTACTGACGAGGACGCTGAAAAGATGATTGCAGCAATGAACGGCAAGGAATTAAACGGTCGGGTAATTACCGTCAATGAAGCTAAACCCAGAGAAGGAGAGGCGTAGCAGGAATTGATTAACCTCCTCATTGCAGGAGGTTTTTATTTTGTATAACGGCGGTGTGCATTAATGTAACCATTTGTGGGGGGGTTATGATGGAACAGGCGGAAATGAAAAACCAGTTGCGGCAAATGATAGATGAGGCCAGATTTAGTCATACGATGGGTGTCGTGGCTTGTGCCCGGGAATTGGCCGGGTTGCATGGTGCTAATGTTACGCAGGCTGAATTGGCAGCGCTTTTGCATGACTGTGCCCGTTGCCTGAGTGGGCGGGAGTTGCTGGCTATTGCGCTGGCGCAGGGACTGCCGGTGGATGAGCTGGAACGAGAAATACCTGATTTGCTTCATGGCCGGGTAGGCGCCTGCTTTGCCAGGACGAAGTTTGGTATTAACGACCGGGAAGTCATGCGGGCAATTGAGTTACATACCTTGGGGGCGCCGGAAATGGGCCTGCTGGATAAAATAATTTTTGTTGCCGATATGGTCGAACCAGGCCGGCAATTTCCGGGGGTGGAGAGGCTCCGGCAGTTGGTCCGGCAAGACTTGGACCTGGCGCTGCTGGATTGCTTTGATACCACTATCCGGTATGTGCTGGAGAAACAGCAGTACATCCACCCCCGGAGCATTATTGCCCGGAACTCAGTGCTGCTGAAACTGCACAAAATGGCAGGAACTTAGCATTAAGCGCCGAATATAATGTATTGAGGTAACATTTTACATAATACAGGAGGGAAGGTATTGACAGTAACTCCGACACAGGTGGCTTCTTTTATTACTGAGGCCGCTGCAGACAAAAAGGCGCGCAATGTGGTGGTGCTGGATTTGCATGAGATTTCTGTGGTTTGCGATTATTTTGTGATTTGCAGCGGGAATTCCTCTACTCAGGTTAAGGCAATTGCCGAAAACATTGAGCGGCAACTAAAGGTGGAAGGGATTCGGGTAGCGCGGATTGAAGGTATGCGGGATGCCCGTTGGATACTTCTCGACTATGGCAGTGTAGTAGCACATGTTTTTCTGGAAGAGGAGCGCGCTTTTTATAATCTGGAGCATTTGTGGGGCGATGCCAGGGTGGTTTATTTTTAGCCATCCTTACCCTTTTAAGTGAGGTGAAGGAGATGAAGACCAGAATCAGAAAAATTACCGCTACAGCAAAGCCGGCCACCGATATTAAAAGAGGTGATACGGTAACCGGCGAGGTTTATAATGTTATTGAGTCCGGTGCATTTGTCATCACGGCAGACAAAAATATCGGGTTCATCCACCGGGATGAGACGGAACAGCCGTTGATACCTGGGGTGCAGGTTTCGGCCCGGGTCACTTATGTCCGACCGGATGGGCGGATTAATCTGTCTTTGCGTCCGCTAAAGGAAGTTGGCCGGCTGGTTGATGCCGAAAAAATTTTAGCGTATATGCAGACCCGGCAGGGCAGTATGCCCTATTCGGATGAAACCACGCCGGATGTGATTCGGGACAAGTTCGGCATGAGCAAGTCGGCTTTTAAACGGGCCTTGGGCAAATTGTATAAGGACGGACTCATCGAGGAACAAAATGGCTGGATTTGCCTTAGCAAGCAGGAGGACCTGTGATTTACGCCAATTTTGCGTCTGTCTATGACCGGTTAATGCAGGATGTGCCATACGACCGCTGGGTAGCTAACCTGGAAGAAATGTTCCGGCGCTTCGGTATTTGTGGCCGGCGGGTTTTGGATTTGGGCTGTGGTACCGGAAATGTGGCGGTTCCCTTGGCGTTAAAGGGCTATCAGGTCACCGCTTTGGACCTGTCACCGGAAATGCTGGCCTTGGCAGAATATAAAGCCCGCACAGCCGGGGTAAAAATCAATTTTACCTGCCAGGATATGCGGGATTTTGATGTGTCCGGGGAATATGACCTGGTGATATCTATGTGTGACAGTTTGAATTACCTTTTGTCGACAGAGGAATTACGGCAGGTATTTGCCAAAGCGGCCGGCGTCTTAACTGACGGCGGCTGGCTGATATTTGACCTCAATTCGGCAGCTAAGCTGGCCCGGGTTTTTGGCGATAATACCTATACTTTGCTTGATGAAGATGTGGCTTATATTTGGGAAAACGATTATGACCCGCATGAGCGGGTTTGTCATATGGACCTGACTTTTTTTGTACGCCGCCCCAATGGGTTGTATGAGCGCTTTGCTGAGCGGCATGCGGAGCGGGCTTACACCGTTGAGGAGGTAAGGCAGGCACTAACTGGCGCCGGTTTCCGGCCGCCCGTGATACTGGCCGAAGATTCGCTGGCCGCACCATTGCCGGAAACGGAACGGCTTTACTTCGTAGCCCGGAAAAGGAGATAGCGGCATGGGTCCCTGGACCGGCTGTTTATCGTGATGTTATTAACGACATACCGGGTTCAAAATGCCATGAAGTGTGGTAATTATAATTCTTTGCATAGTAACCCGCTTCGAAAACAGTTCCTCTGGGCACTGTCCAACAGGCGTAAAGAACCTGTTTTACCATCAGCCGGTAACCTGTCCAACCATCTCGGGAGATGTCTTCTAAGATTTTGACCATAATCACCATGCCATATCTTTCTTTATAAATATAATAACCGCCGACTTTGATCTGGTCGGGGCTTAATACTTTACCGACTTGCCGGATACTGTTAATATGCTCAAAATCATGGCTTTGATTTTCAGTGGTAACGCCGGTTTTGCTTTTTGTTAAATACATGATGCCTCCCCCAATATATAAAGAATCACTAAAAAAGAGCCTTCAAGGCTCCATAAAGTTGCACACTCTTAATATTTTAATCGAGAATTGCTTATTTATCAACAACAAATTTGTGCTTTAAGCGGGTGATTGACATTTTTTTGTCTTTCTCTTATAATTTATTACATATGTTATTATTGATAGACTGTGATGGAGAGTAGTAAACAGGTGTTTCCCTGTATAGAGAACCGTTGTTTTTGGTGCAAGACGGGACAGGGAAAAAGTTGAACTCGCTCCGGAGTTGCGCGGGTGAAGGCAGTAATCCACGCCGGCTGCAGGCCGTTATCCTGTTCGAGCGGGCAAAACCGGTTGTTAGTTTAGGTTTTGTCAATTTGGGTGGTACCACGGAAGCAACCTTTCGTCCCATATGGGATGAAGGTTTTTTTTAATTTATCAAAGAAGATGTAAGAAAGGGGCAAAAACATGAACACCATGTTAAATGCGGAGCACCGTGATGACAGTAATCCCCGTCGTGAGCAGGAGATTATCAGGATAACCCTGGGAGACCTGGTTGATGAACAGGCCCGGAAAATTCCATTAAATGATGCGCTGGTCTATGTGGACCGGGGACTGCGGTACAACTACGCGCAGTTTAACCGGGTATGCCGGCAGGCGGCCAAGGGTTTCATGAAACTGGGGATTGAACGGGGCGAACACCTTTCTATCTGGGCTACCAATGTCCCGGAGTGGGTGGTGACCCAGTTTTCCACCGGTAAAATGGGCGCTGTCCTGGTCACAATAAATACGAATTATAAGGTCTTTGAATTGGAATATATTTTAAAACAGTCTGATTCCACTACCCTGATTCTTATTGAGGGTTGGCGGGATTCCAGCTACGTAGATATGATTAATGAACTTTGCCCCGAATTAAAGACCTGTGCACCGGGAAAGCTGAAGTCGGAGCGGCTGCCGCTGCTGCGGAATGTTATTTATATTGGTGAAAACACACCGCCGGGCATGCTAAACTGGGAAGACCTGATGAAACTAGGGGAGACCGTAAGTGACGAAGAACTGGATGTCCGCCAACGGTCCCTGGACCCTGACGACGTCATTAACATGCAGTACACTTCCGGCACCACCGGATTTCCCAAAGGGGTTATGCTGACCCATTACAACATTATCAACAACGGCATTGCCGTAGCCAACTGTATGAATTTTACTGAAAAAGACCGGTTGTGTATCCCGGTGCCGTTTTTTCACTGTTTCGGCTGTGTACTGGCGACTATGACCTGTGTGGTTTCGGGTGCCGCAATGGTGCCCTTGGTGGCCTACAATCCGATACAGGTGCTGGAAGTTATTGAGCAGGAACGATGCACCGCCGTGCATGGGGTGCCTACCATGTTTATTGCCGAGCTTGATTTGCCGGAATTCGATAAATTTGATTTATCTTCATTACGTACAGGCATCATGGCTGGTTCCCCCTGCCCCATTGAGGTGATGAAACAGGTGGTGGACCGTATGGGGGCCAGGGAGATTACCATTACTTACGGCCAGACCGAGTCTTCGCCGGCTATCACGATGACTACGGTAGATGACCCTTTAGAACTCAGGGTAGCTTCGGTAGGCAAACATATCCCAGGCGTGGAAGTGAAGATAGTTGACCCGGAAAGTGGACTGGAAGTACCCCGGGGTGTGCAGGGTGAACTCTGTGCCCGCGGTTACAACGTGATGAAAGGCTACTACAAAATGCCGGAAGCCACCCATGCGGCGATTGATAATGAGGGCTGGCTGCATACTGGTGACCTGGCCACCATGGATGAAAATGGTTACTGCAAAATTACCGGCCGGGTAAAGGATATGATTATCCGGGGCGGGGAAAACATTTATCCGCGTGAAATTGAGGAATTTCTCTACACTAACCCCAATGTGCTTGATGTGCAGGTGGTGGGAGTGCCTGACATTAAATATGGTGAGGAAGTTCTGGCCTGTATTATCTTGAAGGAAGGCGTTACCGTTACGGAAGAAGATATTAAGGCGTTCTGTACCGGCAAAATTGCCCGTTATAAGATTCCCCGGTACATAAAGTTTGTCAGCAGTTTTCCCATGACCGCCAGCGGCAAGATCCAGAAATATAAACTCAGAGAGATTGGTATCAAGGAATTTGGCCTGGAGCAGGCAGCTAATATTGAAACAGCATAAACGGCACAATATAGTCACAGGAGGCAGAAATGATGAATGAACGGTATGATTTCAGGGAAATAGAGCCTAGGTGGCAGCAGGTATGGGTTGACAATGAGCTTTATAAAGTGCGGGAGGACGCCAAAGAAAAGCCCAAGTATTATGCGCTGGAAATGTTCCCGTATCCTTCCGGCAACCTGCATATGGGCCATGTGCGCAATTATTCCATTGGTGATGTGGTAGCCCGGGTGAAAACCATGCAGGGATATAATGTGCTGCACCCGATGGGCTGGGACGCCTTCGGACTGCCGGCGGAAAACGCCGCCATCAAACACGGCGTGCACCCGGGCAAGTGGACCCTGAGTAATATCGATAATATGCGGAATCAGCTAAAGCAACTGGGTTTGAGTTATGACTGGGACCGGGAGGTAACTACCTGCCTGCCTGATTATTATAAGTGGACCGAATGGCTGTTTTTGCAGTTTTATAAAAAAGGACTGGCCTACAAGAAAAAATCTGCCGTCAACTGGTGCCCGGACTGTGCTACCGTACTGGCCAACGAGCAAGTGGTGAACGGCGGCTGCGAACGCTGCGGTACCGAAGTGCTAAAAAAAGACCTGGAACAGTGGTTCCTCAAAACAACTGACTATGCTGAGCGGCTGTTGGCCGATATTGACCTCCTGAAGGGCTGGCCGGATAAAGTTAAAACCATGCAGGAAAACTGGATTGGCCGTAGTGAAGGGGCTTCCGTGGACTTCCGGGTTGAAGGCACCGGCGATGCCATTACCGTATTTACCACCAGGCCAGACACTATTTTTGGTGTTACTTTCATGGTGTTGGCCCCCGAGCATCCATTGGTGGAGAAGCTTACAGCCGGTACCGATTATGCTGCCGGAGTGCACGCTTTTGTGCGTAAAATGCAGAATATGAATGATATTGACCGGACTTCCACGGATGCTGAGAAGGAAGGTATGTTTATCGGCCGTTGTGTGCTGCATCCCATGACCGGAAAACCCATTCCGCTGTTTATTGCCAACTACGTGCTGATGGATTATGGTACCGGCGCTGTAATGGGGGTGCCGGCCCATGACCAGCGGGACTTTGATTTTGCCAAGAAATATGGCCTGGATATCAAGGTGGTAATTGTACCGGAGGGGATCACCGAAAAGTATTCAAATCTCAAACAGGCTTATGATGCCGAAGGTTTCATGGTTAATTCCGGGCTATTTGACGGCCAGCCCAACGAAGAGGCGCTGGTTAATATTACCAGGCATATGGAAGAAAAGGGCATTGGCAAGTCTCAGGTGACTTTCCGGCTGCGGGACTGGCTGATTTCCCGGCAGCGTTACTGGGGAGCGCCGATTCCCATAATCTACTGTGACCAATGCGGTGCGCAGCCTGTCCCGGAAAAGGACTTGCCGGTACTGCTGCCCACAGATGTGGAGTTTAAACCTACCGGCCGGTCACCGCTGGCTGACTGTGCAGCTTTTGTGCATACTACCTGTCCGGCATGCGGTGACCCTGCTAAGCGGGAAACGGATACCATGGATACTTTCATTTGTTCGTCATGGTATTTCCTGCGGTATTGCAGCCCGCATGCAGCAGATGCGGTATTTACCCGGGAGAGTGTTGATTACTGGATGCCGGTGGAACAGTATATTGGCGGGGTGGAACACGCTATTTTGCACCTGCTGTATTCCCGTTTCTTTACCAAAGTACTGCATGACATGGGCCTGGTAGGTTTTGCGGAACCTTTCACCAATTTGCTGACTCAGGGCATGGTGCTTAAAGATGGCGTGTTGTTCTTCTTGATCGAATTCTCTCAGTC
>CAZWUW010000035.1:0-28889 GCA_964636895.1 uncultured Eubacteriales bacterium | reverse complement strand
CACGCCGCCGGTTCGGGCAAACAACTCCGAACCCTGCTGTACCCTTCTCATCAGGGCCAGCAGGTTTTCCGCCGGTTCTTGCAGGTCACTGATTACCGGCCGGCTACCGGTATCGTGGAATGCATAAAAACTGGTCCCTTTACCACAGCCGGTGGTAATATAACGTTTAAGAAAAGTTTGTCCGGCCAGGACTTTTTCATTACCGATTACCCAGGCCAAACCTTTATCTGCATCCACCTGAACCGACTGCAAATCTTTTGCACCGGCCAAAAGGCCTTCGGAGTAAAGAAAGCCAACCGCCAACTCATCCATATGCTCAGGCGTACAGAGCAGGGTAACCAGTTCACGTTCATTTAAAAAAATCGTCAGCGGTGCCTCTATGACAACAGGATCCAGGATTTCTTCCCGGCAGCCGCCTTTGATACGCCAGGCCTGTACTTCTTTAATCCGCGGCTCCGTTTTTTTACCTGGCCGGTCTATTGCCGCCATGATTCTGGCCTGCGCCAGTTCAGCCGGGGTGTTGATATTATAAAATACCCGGTCCGGGTCACTGAATTTCCTAACTATATCTTCCTCAATGTATTTTACCCGCACCGCCGGATAAAAAGCTGTAACTTTGCACCGCTCCCGGGCCAGGCAATCCGCAATAGCCGGCAGGCAATCCCGGGCATAAACCGCAAAAAGCGGCTGCCACTTATCATCAATGCGCGGCACCAAAGCGTCGGCGTCACCGGTGCGGGACACCATATATGCGGCCAGCGGGCCATTGATAAAAGGCATGTCACAGGCAGTAATAAAATTTAGCCGGTACGGGGAAACGGAAAGCCCGGCATGAATGCCGCCTAAAGGCCCCCGCCCCGGAATGATGTCCGGTGTCACCCTGACCCCAAACTGCCGGTACTGCTCCGGGTCATTGGCCACAATAATTATCTGCGGAAAATCACCGGCCAGTTCATCAATAATGCGACTGATTAGCTGCCGGTGCTCAATTTTCAGCAGCGCCTTATTGGCCCCCATGCGGGTATTTTTCCCTCCGGCCAGGATGATAGCGGCGGCATCCAACATAATTTCAACTCCCATCTATACGGCATACCCAATATGTACGCATATCCTTATCTTATTAACCCCGAATTAACATAAGTTATCCAGGCAACAGTGTTCACCATAAAATGAGCAGTCCAGATCATGGTCAGGTGATGACCCTCCCGAAGATAAAAAAAGCCCAATATTAACGCCGCCAGGGTGGGGTACAAAAACAAAAACCACAAAGCATTCCCCGGTAAGCTGGCGCCAAAAGACCCGGCCACATGTAAGAAGCCAAACAACAACGCTTGCACTAATTGGGCGGTAAGATAATGATAAGGTTTGATTATCCTTAATAAAAGCCCCCGAAAAAAAAACTCCTCGAAAAACGTCCCCCAAAAAGACTGGATAACCAACGCAACAGAGGCGATTAAGGGGGAATACGCCTTGGCCATATGGAAACCGCTTTGGCCAACAGATTTTTGCTTAGCCATTAAATCGGCCAAATCTACTTTCAGCCCCCATGCCAGTAGGCAGGTGCCGGTCATGATCAGCGCCGCCAGTCCTAACGCCAGCATCACGGCTCGTCGGCTCAACGGCCGCAAGCCAATATGGGCAAGGGTGCCGGCAATTCCGGTACTGTTTTTGGTGCGGTAAAAACTAAGCACCAGTAAAAAAACAAAAAAGGTCATATCTGCGCCGGGACCAACTTTTAAAACAATATTTGTCATCAGCCAGGCCCAACAAAGCGCGACAAAAACCACCAGTTGAAAAGTGTCTTTATTCATATTACAATTATATCGGTTTTTACCCGAAAGGCAAAACAAAAAGTGGCCAGTGCACCAACTTCCCACTAACCACTTCCTGAAACTGAAGTTCTGACATTATTAACACAAGGTGCGCAGAAAATACGGAGCTCTCCGGGCTACCATCTTGGCCAAAATATAGCCCAGCCGGCAGCAGCAGCCAGCGCGGCCCAAAAACCTATTTTCGCCGGCAACCCCAAAAACTTTACGGCTAAGGCGATAACCACCAATACAGCCAGGTAAGTGCCATAAATGACGTAATTGCGTTTATTCATTTGAGTTACCCCCTTTTGACAGATAGACATATACACACATCCCCTTTATTGTACCATATCCGGCTGTGAAAAAAAACAGAGGGGGTATCCGCCCCCTCTGTTTTACTTTTTTAGTGGTCTGGCAATGCCTCGTCTTCAATATAGTTCCGGTTCTTCAGATTAAGCTCTTCCGGAGCATGCAAGACGAGCATTTTCCAACGGGAATTCTTCGGCAGGTGATTCTGGGTGGCCAGAGAGACTACGAAGATTAATGTAATCGCGAAGGGTACAGCCCAGATTGCAGGCTGCTCAGCTACGGTACGGATAATCGGATGCTCAGCAAACCACGGTCCAAGCGAAGGAATAACCTTCTTGTCGGCCAGCATGGTAGATACGATAGCTGCCAGGGCGGATCCGCCACCGACCAGCATGCCTGTACCGGCACCAATAGCGGTGCATTTTCTCCACCAGGCGCTCATGATCAGCATCGGGAAGTAAGATGCCGCACCGATAGCGAAGGCCCAGCCAACCATCATATTAATATCGAAGGTCTCAACCATGGTGCCCAGCAACATTGCGGTAGAACCAGCCAGTACTGCAGCCACCCGGAAGGCGGTCATCTTCTGATCCGGGGTAGCCTTGGGGTTAATCATGTTGCCGTATACGTCATGAGCCAGTGCACTGGTCAGGGACACCAGCAGTCCGGAGAAGGTGGTCATGAAGCCGGCAAAGGCACCCATGGCGGTAATAGCGGAGAGGATATCACCAAGCACCGGCACATAGCTGTTGATAATCCGGGGGAGAATCAACACTACTGAGTCAGTGCCACTGGCACCGGCAGCTACCGAGTACAATTCAGGTACCCAGGCGCGGCCCAGGGCGCCGAACATCGGTGGGAATACATAGAAGCAACCGAGGAGGATCATAACCCAGAAGGTAGTTTTCTTGGCAGACTTACCATCAGGGTTGGTGTAGAACCGAACCAGAATATGGGGCAAGCCGGCGGTTCCACAGACGATAGCCAGAATCAGTGAATAAGTATACAGTACAGGGTGACCGTATTTAGAGCTAAGCGGACCAAAGGGTTCAATCCAGGCCTTGTCACCAGGAGCATTGGGAACGGCCTGACCTTTAGCATACTTAATTTTAACAGCTGCTTCGGAACCCAGCGGCAGCACAGTGAATTTAGCTGCAACACTATATGGAACATCTTTTCCGGAAACCGGATGGACGGTTGTTATTTTCTCGCCACCCTTGGTAGCAGTTACAGCTTTAGCAGTGGTAAACTCGGTACCGGGTTTGAAGATATAATATTTGACCGGCTTACCCTCAGCATTTGTGCTCTCTTCTATTTCTGTTGGCAGAGCGGAAGTCAATAACTGATCAGGAGCAATCTTGTCAGCGTCTGCCGGCATCTTCTTGGAAGTGGCGATAATAACCTTGGCGCCATTTTCAAAAGTACCGGTAATAGCAGTCGGGAAGGAGATGTCATTGGCCGGAGCGGTCGGTTTGTACGTGGTGGTATAATCCTTGGCAAACTTCGGCAGCGTCTTGCCTTTATCGGCGTCATTGAAGAATTTACCCAGGTTGGTACCATAACCGCCGAGGAACATAAACATGATAATCATCGGCAGAGAGATGGCCACCATTTTAATCCAGTACTGAACCGCCTGAACGAAGGTAATCCCCTTCATGCCGCCCAGGGCCACGTTAAACACAATAACCGTACCTACTACCACAATACCTACCCAATAAGGAGTATTTAAGATATTTACAAGAGCGGTACCAGCACCCTTCATCTGGGGCATGGTATAGAAGAAACCGATAAAGAGCACGAAAACAACTGCAACCTTACGGAATGTAGGACTGTCATAACGGCCGTGCGCAAAATCAGGAATTGTATAAGCGCCGAACCTCCGCAGCGGACCTGCGATAAACAATAAGAGGAAAAGGTAGCCGGTGGCGTATCCAACAGCATACCATATAGGGTCGTAACCGGATCTCATAATCATACCGGCTATACCCATGAAAGACGCCGCACTCAGGTACTCGCCGGAGATAGCGGAAGCATTCATGGAAACACCTACACTGCGGGAAGCAACATACATATCGGCAGCGGACTTAACGGATTTCTGCACCCAGAAGCCCAAGCCGATTGTAACGATTACAAGGAGAATTACCGCTATTAATGGTATTACCTGTATTTCCTGCTGCATAAAACCCACTCCTTTCGTTTATAATTCATTAATTTATTATTAGTAAGCATTTGTTTTAGTGCTCTTCCGGATCCGCCCATGTAGCAGCTTCTTCTTCCAATGCAATGGAAGTTTTAACATATGCCCAGGCTATAATCCAGGTCAGCGGATAAATCAATACTGCCAGAAAGAACCAGGTAAATGTAAAACCAAACACTCGGACGTTCATCACTTCAGGCGCAATGTAGTTCATTGCAGGTAAACCGAGCAAGATAATCAGGAAGACCAGGAAGAGTTTAAAACTAAGTGCAAACTGAGTGGTCATCAGTTTGTGCAGATACTCCTCACTGTGGAGATCCAGTTTCTTGTCGGCCTGACCAACTCTACCCATTACTTCGCGCTCGCTAAGGCTCATCGGTATCCCTCCTTTCAGCATAATTTGACTTAACCTAGTTACATTATAAGCGGGTCAGCCAAATCAGACATCAGTAATTCCGTTAAATGATATATTTGAAGACTTAACGGATTTGCAGGGTTATTGGAAATTGTTGTACTACTTTCGTAGTTGGTACATATGCCGGCGCGAACGGTTGTTTTTTTCGGCGAATGGAAAAAGTTCCTCCAAACACCTAAATAATTTAACCGTTTAATTCTGTCGGTGGTGACCAAAATACCGGTTACGCTGCAACTAAATAAAAAAAAAGACCCTTTCGGGCCTTTTATATCTTTTTCCGTACCACTAACCGACAGCGGTCATCGCCTTCGGCAATTAATTGCTCAAATGACAATGCCAATTCAAAGGGCGAAATCCGCCCATGGTCGCCGCAGCGGGCCATTTTACACAGTGCCGCCACCTCCTGCGGGGCAGCCCCCAGCTTACGCCAAGCCTCTACCAACGGACAGTAGGAAAACTCAATTACCGCCTCATCATCCCCGGCTTTAATTAATTTTTGCTCAAAAACCTGCCGACCAACCGGCGAAATCAGGTTCCTGGCCCACTCTCCCGGGGTCTTGGCCGGCGGCATCTGCGCGCCCTTCATTTGACCGAATTTAAAAATGGCCCGGCCGGCCTCGGGCATCTCAATAATTTCCCGGCCACCGTTAAATTCCCGCAGCAGTAGGTAAAACCAGGTAGCCCGGTCAGCTACCGCCGCCCGCACCTCATCCCGCAAATTCAGCGTTTGCTCATTATTCATTAACCATAACCTCCTCTCATATTATTTTCCAGTTAAAGCCAAAAATACCTATCCAATTTTCTTGAATAATATGCTATTATTCATAATATATAAGATTTTAATCCAGAAAGGAATAGGGTTATGCAAATTTCCAAGCGCCTGCTGCCTGTGGCCTTGCTTTTGTTACTTCTCGTTCTTGGCAGCATACCGGCTGCCAACAGATATGCGGAAAAACCGGTTTTCTCACCTATTAAAAAAAACCGGGAAATTTCTATTCTGATGTACCATAAAATTAACCCCCATAACTCCACCGGTGGCTTAGGCCTCCGGGTACTACCCGCGCAGTTCGCCTGGCAAGTGAAGTATTTACGTGAGCAAGGTTTTAATACTATTTCCTTTACGGATTTGGCCGAACACTGGGAAAACAACCTGCCTCTGCCGCCACGTCCGGTAATTATCACCTTTGATGATGGTTACGAAGACAATTATTACTATGCCTATCCAATCCTCAAAGATAACGGTTTCAAGGCTACTGTTTTTCTGGTCAGCAACCTAATTGGCAAAACCAATGCATGGGATACTAGGTTCAATAATCAACCCGCCAATAAACTGCTTACCTGGGACCAAGTCAGGGAAATGGAAAAAAACGGCATTGAATTTGGCGCCCATACGGCTACCCATCCCATACTCACCAGCATCCCGGAAGACCAGTTAGTGGCCGAGGTCGCCTTATGCAAACAGGCACTTGAACAGGAACTTGGCCACCCAATTTATTCTTTCGCCTACCCGTATGGAAAATATAATACGCAAATAAAAGAAGCCGTGGCCCAGGCCGGCTTTAAAGCCGCTGTCACCACCTCAGCAGGAAAAAACATTCTGCAACCGGGCGACCGCTATGCCTTAAAGCGCCTACGGATTACCGGCCACACAAACAAAGATAGGTTTATCAGGATGATTGAAAATTAACCACGGCGACAAAATCAGGCAATACTTTAAACCGCACGGTCTCTCCTACCTGAACCACGATTTCCGGATGAATATGGGCCTGCAATTCAAAACCTTGGCCGGTGGTGCCAACGGCTCTAAAAGTAGCTTCAATGGCATTACCTACAAAAACTGATTTAATTAACGTGCCCTGGACCTCACCATTTTCACACAATTCAAAGCTGTCCGGACGAATGGAAAGCATAACTTCTGCGCCGGTCTGCGCCCCATGGTTATGATAGCACGGCACTATCCCAACCGGAGTACTGATAAAGTTTACATTACCGGTCACAGTACCTGGCAAAATATTTGACCGGCCTACAAAACACGCGACAAAAGGGTCCTCAGGAAACTGGTAGACATCCCGCGGTGTACCTTGCTGCACCAGCATGCCCTCTTTTAATATCACAATCTGATCAGAAATTGCCAAGGCATCCTTTTGGTCATGACTTACAAAAACCGCTGTAGTGGCGGTTTTTTTGATTATTTCACAGACTTCTTCCCGCATCCGTTCTTTTAAACCGGTATCCAGGTTACTGAAAGGTTCGTCCAGTAAAACAACTAAGGGTTCCGGACACAACGCCCGGGCCAGTGCCACCCGTTGCTGCTGACCCCCGGAAAGCTCATGGGGATAACGCGCGGCCAGCCCTTCCAGACCAGTCAGCCGCAGCATTGCCGCTACTCGCTGCGCCTTCTCGGCTCCTTTGCGCCGGGCAATAGGAAAAGCAATGTTCTGAGTCACCGTCATGTGCGGAAAAAGAGCATAATCCTGAAACACCATGCCTATCCCCCGCTCTTCCGGGGGCACCCAGCAGCCTTTCCCGGCCACACAGCGGCCGGCAATGGTTATGCTGCCCCGGTCAGGGCGTTCAAAACCGGCCAGGAGCCGCAGGGTAGTAGTCTTGCCACAACCACTGGGACCTAACAGGGTGAAAATTTGTCCTTTTTCTATTTGTGTAGAAAGATCATTTACAGCCTTTTTACCGGTTCCGGAAAAAGCCCTGGTAATTCCGGCAATTTCAATTAAAGCCATTTCAATCCCCCCCCCCTTTATGTGACATAAACACCAGTCCTGCAAGCGAAACCGCTATCAGCAGTAAAGAGGCCGGGGCTGCCAGCACATAAAAACCTTCACTGGCTTCCAGCCAAATGCGCACAGCCAAGGTGTCAAACCCGGCCGGACGCAAGAGCAGGGTAGCCGGCAGTTCTTTCATGGAACTCAGGAACACCATGCCCCACCCGGCCAGCAAACCCGGCTTAATTAAAGGCAAAGTAATTTTCCGGAGCACTTGCCAGCGTGTACAACCACAACTGAGCCCGGCCTCCTCCAGATTAGGGGAAACTAATGCCAAAGCGGTTTCCTGGGCCTGCATACTCTGGGGCAGGAATCTGATCAGGTAAGCGGCCACCATCAACACCGGAGTGCCGTAAAATACCGGCAAATAGCGATTGAATAAAAAAATTACCCCCAACGCAACTACCACACCAGGCAGGGCATAACCGGCATAAGCAAGTCTGGCAATACTTTTCCCGGCAAAGGTGCCGTGACGCACGCTCAGATAAGCCACCGGCAAAGCTAAAGGCAAAGCAACCGTAGCGGCCAGGGCAGAAACAGAGAAACTGTGCCAGACATATTGCAGAAAATCGTAACCTATGGTGCCGGCCTTAATTCCTTGTACAGTCATTACCGTCAGCACACCCACAGGTATAAAAACGGCCACTGCTGAAACCAGCACTACCAGCAAGAAGGCCGGATATTTCCATCTGCCCAGTTTGTACGTCTGTCCGGTCCGGTAAGTGCCGGTGGTCTGGTCGTACCTGAGCCCCGCCCGGGACCGCCATTCCAGCCATATTAGCACCACCGTAATCACAACCAGGATGGCGCTTAAAACCGCTGCTGCAGACCGGTCATAGCGCCCGACCAGTTGGGTATAAATGGCGCTGGAAAACGTCTGGTACCTCAGCATGGCCACTGCACCAAAATCAGCCAACGCATATAAGGCTACCAACAAACTGCCGGCCCCAATAGCCGGCCTGAGCAACGGCAAAGTCACCCGCCGAAAAATCTGCCAGGGCCCGTTGCCGCTAATCATAGCCGCTTCTTCCAGGTTACTGTTCATAGACTGCAGGGCAGCCATAACCATCAAATAAATATATGGAAAAGTAAAAACAGTCAGCACCAGAGCCGCCCCGCCAAAGCCATATACCGCCGAACCAAAAGTAACCATATAGACAAAAGCCCCGATATATGGAGAGATAGCCAGCGGTACCACCAATAACCACCGCCAGAACCGGCGGCCGGGCAAGTCTGTCTTCACTACCAGCCAGGCCAATGGCACAGCTATAGTTATCGCCAAGGCCGTAACTGCTGACATCAGCCCCAGCGTATTCAGCAGCAGCAGCGGAATGCGGGTGTTCCAAAGCCTGAGCCAAACTGCACCGTCACTGGCCAGCGAACGGTAGATTATATAAAACAACGGCACACTCATCAACCCGGCGGTAAGCGCCGCCGTCACAACGACAGAGCTTTGGGGCACCCGGCCGCCCCAAAGCCTTACCCACCAAAAACGAAATCCCCGGGTCCGACCGTCAGGTCCGACCCGGGAAGTATTGGCTATATGCACTTTGCTCATTAAGGCATGCCCACTTTTTCCAATAAATTCATGGTATTGTCAATTTCTTTGCCCAGTACGTCCAACTTGATATCCGCCCGCCTGAATTCATTCATGGCTTTGGCATCTTTGACCGGGACGCCTGGCAGCACCGGAATTTCATAATTCACCTCGGCAAAGATTTTCTGGGTTGCCGGCTGCAAAAGGAAGTCCAGGAATTCCCTGGCAGCTTCACTGTTTTTGCCGCCTTTGACCAGACCTGCCCCGGCTACGTTAAGCATTGTGCCCATCTGGTCCGCTCCCTGATCCGGATATATTACCCCTACCGGAGACCCCTCCTGTTTTTGCAAGTGATAATAGTAGTGATTCACCAACCCAAGCTTAAATTCACCTTTACCAACAGCGTTGCGAACTTCAGTGTGACCCTTGAGGACGCTGACCTTATTGGCCAACAGGCCCTTCAGGAATTCCTCGGCAGTTTTTTCGTCCTTAATCTTGCGGATCGCGGTAATATGTCCAACCACCGATTCACTGGAACCTTTGGCTACAGCTACCTGCCCCTTCCATTTGGGGTCAGTCAATTCAAAAACCGACTTCGGCAATTCGTTTTCCTTTACCAAATTGGTATTATACATAATTACCCGGGTTCTGGCCGATACCCCCACCCATGAATTGTCTGTTGATTTCAAGTCGGCAGGCACCTTAGCTATTGCTTCGGAAGCATATGTATCAAGCAATCCTTCCAATCGTAATTTCTCAAGTGTCCCGGCATCATTGGCAATGAACAGGTCAGCCTGCGGATTGTTTTTTTCCTCCATAATGGCATTGGCCAGTTCCGAAGCACCGCCAGCCCTCATTCTTACCTGAATGCCGGTCTCTTTGGTAAAGGCATCCAATACGGGTTGCATCAGTTTTTCTTTCCTGCCGGAGTAAACTACCAACTCTTTTGTTTCCGTCTGAGTTGCTTCCGGCTGAGTGGTGGTGGTCTCATTGGTCTTAGCGGTATCCTTGGCTGTTGTCCCGCACCCGGCCAAACCCAAAACAGCCACAAGGGCCGCCACCAGCAGCAGAACTAAACTGTTTTTCCTTAACATGGTCATCCTCCTCGTTTGAAATTGATAATCATTTTCACTGCTTGATTATGAGTATAGTGTGATTGAGAAAGATTATCAACTTTGATATTAGGCTGTTTATTTGATTTAGGATAATGTTTCCCGTATTTCCTGACATCTAATCATATTATCTTTGTTTTACAGAAAAAACGCCCTTAAGCAGACGTTTCGGTTGACACAATATACATATTTAGTGTAAAATTGCACTAAATATAACTATTTTCCGTTTTGTTAAGAAGGAGGGGTGAGTAAATGGATACTCATCAATTAACACAAGCAACTTTTGACCGGATGATATCCCAAAAGCTTAAACTTATACGCGCTGAAGCGGACCTGACCCAGGACAGAATGGCTGAGGTTATCGGCATCTCCAAGAAAACCCTGGTGCAGGTAGAAAAAGGCCGGCAGAGCCTTGGTTTCACCGCTGCAGCCCTGGCAGCTGTCCTGTTTCGCAAAAGTGAAATGGTGCAATCCCTTTTTGGTGATGCTGTCCTGCAAATTGTTGAGCTGGTTGCCACCAAAGCCAAGTCGCGGGCCTGGTACAAGACCATGGGCGGAAAGGTCTGGTGGACAGAGGAAAACCGGACGGATAGCTTTATTGTGCAAAAACATATTCTTACCGGGCACTACCGGATAATAGACCATGCACACTATCTTCATTATTACAGCCTGGACCGTGAAGAAGCGTTTAAACGGGCGAAGGAATTAACAGAAGCCGAAAAGAGGAGATAAGCAATGTTAAAGAAATTTAGTTTTTGGCTGTCATTATTTGCATTAATCGTTGTTACCTTCAACTCCCTGGGCTATGACGACAAAAGTTTGTTGTTCTTTATAACCAGCCCGCCTTTATGGGTGTTGGGGGAGTTTTTCCTTTTTCTGCGCCGCTTTTTCATTAAAGAAATAATTACTCTACTGTCTTATACCATAAACATCGGTTTCTGGGTGTTGCTTGGCCTGCTTATAGACGAAGTCATCAGGATTGGCAAAATTGATAATACATATCATAAAAGACATTATAAAAAACTGCTGATAAAAAAATCAGGCGTTGTTGTCATCTTAATGACAGTTGGCCTGATTGCTTTCTCAGCTGTTTACCAATATCAAAACAGTGAAAGTGCAATTGTACAAGTTATTTCCTATCCCGGAAAATACTCCGTCAATAATGTGCGATTTAGTGTAATACACGCAGCTAAGCAGGATTATGGCAAAAAACACATCGATAAATTAATCCAAATCATGCAAAATACTAACGACAGAGATATCTATACCAGTACAGTATACGCCCTGGGACTTATCCGGGACAAAAATGCGGTCAAGGCAATTATGCAAAACTATGGTCGGTTCAATGACCCTTATATAGAAAAAGGTGCCTTAAATATGAATAGAAAAACTGTTATTTCAATGCTGGAGCCTGACCAACCCCAGGAAATAATTATGGCAGGTATCGCTGCAGCAGAAATCCTGAAATACGAAGACTTTATTCCAGCCCTGCAAATCCATGCCGGCAATTCCGCTGACAAAGCGCTGCAGAATAAAGCAGCAGCGGCTTTAAAGCAAATTTCAAAAGACCCGCGAAAAAGCAATCCCAAATGGGATGACGATTAGCAGTTTATTTGGGTTTGCGCGCCACATAAAAGGCCCGGCGAGTAGCAGGTCCGGGCGGTTCCATGGTAAAACCGTGAAATATGTCCAAAAGTTCAAAGCCTGCGGCCACCAATAGCGGTTCAATTAATTCCCTTGAATAATGCTTTTCCTGATGCACTTCGGTAAATTTTTCGTACAGTTCGCCTTTGCGCACAAAGCCGGTCAGGGTAACTTGCCAAATATCCTTCTCCTTGTCATAGGCAGTATCCCAGATTAAAGACAAGTCACGATCATCAAAATAGGTGGTACCACCGTCTGTTGCCGACAGTTTATTCACCACTACCAGGTCAAAAACAAACAATCCGCCCGGCTGCAGATAGTGGTAGACATTTTTCAGCACCCGTCGCAGGTCGGCCGGTTCCACAATGTAGTTAAGACCGTCATGGTAACAGGTGGCCAGGTCCACCGGACCGGGTAATTCCATTTCCCGCATATCCTGCTGCAAAAACACCGCTTGCAGAGCTTCACGATCGGCTTTTTGCCGGGCCAGGGCTAACATAGCCGGGGCAATATCCACCCCTATTATTTCATACCCCTTGCGGGCAAAAGGCAGGGTGGTGTTGCCGGTGCCGCAGGCAAGGTCAACCACCTTTTGGGCATGATACCCATACCGGTTAAGGATTTTTTCTATATAAGCCAGCCAGTCGTCATAGTCCACCCCGGCCACCAGATAATCGTAAATCTCAGCCAGTTTTTCGTATTGGGCCATCCTACTCGTCCCCGAAGCTTATCCCCACGGCACGGGCAGCAAATATCTTATCATGGTCCACCGGCACCTTGCGCAGTTCATGAACGGCTTCGGAAAGGGGCACAGCCTCGATCTTCCGCCCCTGCAGGCTAACCATGTGACCATGGTTACCGTCCATAAGAATTTTTACCGCCATGGCCCCATAACGGGTAGCCAAAATCCGGTCAAAGGGGGTCGGACTGCCGCCCCGCTGCAAGTGGCCCAGCACCGTTACCCTGGTCTCCATACCGGTACATTTTTCTATTTGTTCGCCGATTACGTTACCGACACCCCCCAAGCGGATAGGATCGGCACTGTCAGCAATGTATTTTTGCACCACCATTTCGCCGCCTTCCGGCTTAGCCCCCTCAGCCACCACCACGATACTGAACTTTTTGCCGTGCAGTTTGCGGTCAGTAATCTTGCGGCATACATGGTCAACTTTAAAAGGGATTTCCGGCAGCAAAATAACGTCCGCGCCCCCGGCAATTCCTGATTCCAGAGCAATCCAACCGGCATATCGGCCCATTACCTCAAGGATCATGACCCGATGATGTGATTCAGCAGTAGTATGTAATTTGTCCAACGCTTCAGTTGCTGTCCCCAGGGCCGTATCAAAACCAAAAGTAATATCGGTGGCCGACAGGTCGTTATCTATGGTTTTTGGTACGCCCACAACCTTTACGCCTTTGTCGTGAAACTCCCGGGCAATACTCAGACTGCCGTCTCCGCCAATAACCACTAAGGCATCAATGCCCAATTCTTTAAGATTATCCATTATTTGACCGGACAGGTCAACATATACCCGCTCGCCGTCCTTCATTTGCGGATACCGGAAAGGGTTATCCCGATTGGTGGTTCCCAAAATGGTCCCGCCCCTGTGCAGGATACCGGAAACAGCCATAACATTCAGCCGGCAGACCTGGTTATCAATAAGACCGCCAAAACCATCCATGAAACCGTAAACTTCGAGATTATACTTGTTGATGGCGGTCTTGACTACTGCCCGGATAACTGCATTCAGCCCGGGTGCGTCCCCGCCGCCGGTGAGTACCCCGATGCGTTTAATTTGTCCGTTGCCTGTCATTCTTTGACCTCCTATTAATATAGTAATTTTCTACATTTTTTCGACAGTATCCCTGATTTTTCCTGCTTTCTTAAAAAAACAGAGGTTGTCTTTCGATAAAGTTTTGCCTGTGTGCTCCGATAAATATTATACAATCCATGTTTTTTACATCATTATGAGGTCATAACAGGAAAATTTCTCAGCTGCGCCGAATAATTTATATTAATATTTGAAGGAAGGTGGTAATATATGCTTGTCAAAAACCTGATGACTCAACCGGTCTTTACCGTATCCGCCAATACCACAATCGGCGATGCTCTGGAACTGTTAAAAAAGAAAAACGTGCGGCATTTACCGGTGGTGGATGCCGGCATGCATCTGCTGGGAGTTACTTCGGAAGTGGATCTTTTAAGAGTTTTCCCAAAAAACAAATGCCTATCGTCCTTTGAAAACAACCTGCTGTCCCGAACTCCAGTGGACAGTGTAATGCGGGACCAACCGCTCACCATCGCTGCCGGTGATACGATTGAACAAGCCGCCCTGATTATGCGGGACCACAAAATTGGCTGCCTGCCGGTACTGGAAGGCAAAAAATTGGTCGGCCTGCTATCCCGCACCGACATCATTGACGCCTTTATTTCTTCCCTTGGTTTTGGTGAACAGGGTACCAGGATTACCGTTACCTATAGAAAAAAGTGGGGGTTTTTATCTAATCTGATCGATTTTGTAGATAGATTCGGTATCATTATTGACCATGTGGTCACTTTTGAAAAAGAAGTGGTGCTAAAGGTCAGAGACCGGAATCCGGAACTATTCCTCAGGGAATTGAAAAAGGCCGGGTATCACGTTACAGATGTAACTCACATTGAAATTGTTCCCGAACCTAAGGTAATGTCATAAAAGTAAAAGGCCCACTGCAAAGTGGGCTTGTTTTATTATCTGTTCCCCCCAAAAAGCTGCTGCCGCCAGGCTTCATACACCACTATAGCCGCAGCATTGGCCAGGTTCAGCGAGCGAGCCTGATTAATCATCGGAATCCTTATACAATGTTCCCAATTAGCCTGCAGCAAAGCTGCCGGCAATCCCGCCGTTTCCTTGCCGAAGACCAAAAAATCTTCAGGGTGATAATTTGCCTCCGTATATAACCGCTCAGCCTTGGTGGTAACAAAATGAAACTTCTTAGCCGGATATTTTTGCCGTAAATCATCAAAACTCTCGTGATAATGGATTTCCACCAGGTGCCAATAATCCAGACCGGCTCGTTTTAAATACTTGTCCTCCACCGAAAACCCCAGGGGCTTTACCAGATGGAGGACATTTCCCGTAGCCGCGCATGTGCGGGCAATATTACCGGTGTTATAAGGAATCTCTGGTTCAACTAAAACAACGTGCATAACTTCCTCCGCTATCTCATCTTGCTTTTTCCGCCGGTTGGTCAGCGATTTTTTGTGTATTCTCTACAAATTTCGGTTGTGATTTCAAGAACTTAAAAAGGGTCAGAAAAAGGACTACCGAACCGGCCAGGACTAAAATAACGGCAACCGTATCCATGATGGTAATAGGGATGGTGTTGTTTATCACGGTAATTACCGGACCCTTAAACTGCTTGGGGAACAAAACAAGAGTCACGCTAATCATATGAAACAAAAAAATAAAAAGAAACCTTATTTTCATAACCTTCCCTCCCCTTGCCATATTATTCCCACCGCGCTTTTTTTAACCTTGCAGGAATTAATTCTCCAAGTTAACTGAAAATTCCTCCTCTTTTCTAAAGAATCTGTAAAATATTTCACATATCATGATGAAAAAATGATAGTGAAATCCCGAGCTGTTCCTGTTATTAGTATATGCTTTGCCTACTGCAAAAGATGCGCGAATCCCCGCTGCTGTAAATAATTTTGGGACAGCAAAAAGACGGCTTGGAGAAGCCGCCTTTTACATTCCGGATCAATCTTTAAACTTTTTGGCTATGGTCTTCACATACCAGAGAATGTCTTTTAGTGAATCCACAATCAACAGGTATGTCAACGATGCTTTGGGTAAGCAAATCCCTTTTAGCAACCTGTTTTCATGTTCATCAGTATATTTCCTGATTACTTCCTCATAAGCCTCAGTCCTCTGTAACAGGTGATCCACCAGGACGTTGTTTTTGGTCTGGATTAAATCATGAATATGCCGCAGGGAATCAATCACCACACCAAAAATATCCTTCAGCTCAGTCATGGCCCTATCGCTGAACAATACCCCTTCCTCATTCTTACTGCGGACGCTGGCATTGATTTTGACCACACTGTATTTGATCTGCAGAATATTATTGATGACTTCAAGTATGATGGCAGGTTCCCATTCCCCCGGCTTTTCCTGTTTGGTGCTGTCCAGCACCAGTTGGGTAAGCTGTCTGGCCAGTTGTTCGATTTCCCGGGCCAGTTCATCAGACTTTTTCAGCTTTTCGCTGTTGTGTTTCAGGAGTCCCTCAAAGGACAGCACCAGCATGCGTTCCGTATCATCGGCAATCTGGTCAAGCTGCCTACACAAACCGTCAAATTCCAGGGAACAAATAGACTTTGTCATCTTTACCACCCCTCTGATGCTTTTTTGTTTTTATATTACCACCGGCGGGGAATAAAGGGGATACTCTTTCCGTCAATAGCAAAATTATGATAGTCAATGGGTGGTAATTGACAATTTCCGGTTGGTTACCTGTTTATCGAGAATTTGCCGGGCCGCCATAATTGACACTATCTGCGTTTTTTGGTACATTAAGTAGCAGGTAAAGGAGACAAGGAGGTAGCAAATTTGGGACAAAACTTAGTACAAAAAATTATCGGTGCGCACCTGGTTTCCGGGGAAATGGCCGTTGGCCGGGAAATTGCCGTCAGGATTGACCAAACCCTTACCCAGGATGCCACCGGTACTATGGCTTACCTGCAGTTTGAGGCCATGGGAGTACCCAGGGTGAAAACCAGTTTATCAGTCAGTTACGTGGACCACAACACCTTGCAAACTGGCTTTGAAAACGCTGACGACCACCGTTTTCTGCAGACTGTGGCCGCCAGGCACGGGATTTACTTTTCCCGGCCCGGTAACGGGATCTGCCATCAGGTACACCTGGAGCGCTTTGGCGTGCCGGGCATGACCTTACTTGGTTCAGACAGCCATACCCCAACCGGCGGCGGCATCGGCATGCTGGCCATCGGGGCCGGTGGTCTGGACGTAGCCGTGGCAATGGGCGGCGGTCCATTCTATATGAATATGCCTAAAGTGGTTAATATCAAACTTACCGGCCGGCTGCAGCCATGGGTTTCCGCCAAAGATGTGATCCTGGAAGTGCTGCGTATCTTAAGCGTCAAGGGCGGCGTCGGTAAAATCATCGAGTACACCGGTGCCGGAGTGCAGACCCTGACTGTACCCGAACGCGCCACCATCACCAACATGGGGGCTGAACTGGGTGCCACCACTTCTGTTTTTCCCAGTGATGAGATTACCCGGGATTTCCTCCGGGCCCAGGGCCGGGAACAGGACTGGACACCCCAGACAGCTGACCCGGAGGCGGCCTATGATGAAATCATTGAAATCGACTTAAGTAAACTGGAACCTATGGTGGCCTGCCCCCATAGCCCGGATAATATTGCCAGGGTAAAAGATGTCGGGCCTGTCGAAGTGCAGCAGGTGGCTATCGGCAGTTGTACCAATTCTTCTTATACCGATCTGATGCGGGTGGCCGGGATGCTGAAAGGTAAAAAAGTCCACCCAGATACCAGCCTGGTGATTTCCCCCGGTTCCAAGCAGGTTTTTGAAATGCTGGCCAGAAACGGTGCGCTGGCCGACATTATTGCTGCCGGGGCACGCATTTTGGAATCCGCCTGCGGACCCTGTATCGGCATGGGACAGTCACCCTCCTCCGGAGCCGTTTCAGTGCGCACCTTCAACCGGAACTTTGAAGGCCGGAGCGGTACCGCCGATGCCGGGATATATCTGGCCAGCCCGGAAGTGGCCGCAGCCACAGCCCTCAAAGGCGTGCTCACCGACCCCCGGGACTTAGATGATTTTGTAGAGCTTAACCTGCCTGAAAGATTTCTCATTGATGACAGCATGATCCTACCTCCGGCGATAAACCCTGATAACGTAACTGTTCAGCGCGGCCCCAATATCAAACCCCTCCCCGTCAACAGTGCTTTAACGCCGCAACTCACCGGCACGGCCCTGCTAAAGGTTGGCGACAACATTACTACCGACCACATCATGCCGGCCGGGGCCAAGATCCTACCCCTGCGTTCCAATATCCCGGCCATATCGCAATATGTTTTTTCAGGGGTTGATGCCACTTTTGCCGACCGGGCCAAAACCGCCGGCGGCGGATTTGTGGTAGGCGGTCAGAACTATGGCCAGGGTTCCAGCCGGGAGCATGCCGCTTTAGCGCCTATGTACCTGGGTGTAAAAGCAGTTATTGCCAAATCCTTTGCGCGTATCCACCGCGCCAACCTGGTTAACTTCGGTATCCTGCCGCTCACTTTCGTCGTTGAAGCGGATTATGAACGGATTGAACAGGGCGACCAACTGGTAATCACCGCGGGCGTTCTGAGCGAACCGGAGTTGACGGTAGAAAACAATACTAAAGGAACATTATTCCAGGTTCGCCATGATTTGACCGGTCGCCAGGCCGACATTGTCCTGACCGGCGGACTGCTGAACTATACCAAAGAACAAAACGGATAAAGCCATATTTTTAAAGGCAATCCCGGTTATCCGGGCTTGCCTTTTGTTTTGCAAAATATTTCAAACTCTTTGATAAGCTCCGGCCGATGTTTAAAAAACCGGACAAAATCTGCCAGACAGCTTACTGTTTGCACACTAATGGTATGTTCTATTTTCTCAGTTTCTTCCAACACAGCTTCTTCGCCGACCCCTAACAGTTTCAAAAAATCTTCAATGATACAATGTCGTTCCAACAGGGCTTTCCCTGTCCGCCGGCCTTTTTTACTCAATACTATAATACCGTATTTCTCATAATTTACAAATGCCAGCTCGGCCAGTTTCTGCACCATTTTGGTGGCGGAAGGAGGTTGCACGTTGAGCGCCGCCGCCAGGTCATGGATCCTGGTGAAGCCGGTGTACCGGGACAGCCGGTAAATCATTTCCATATAATCTTGCATGGAGGCGGTCAATGGACCGTCTTCTTTTTTCATGTATTCACGAAAGGTATAAAACTCATTATCCGGCATAGTTTCACCTGCTTTTTAGGCATAGGAGTTACTAAATTATATGTGCCGGCAGAGCAAAAAATTAATATTTCATCACCTCAGCACCCTGTTTTTCATACTCTACAATAGAAAAAAATTAGCCGCAGTTAAAGTTGTTAGTCCCGGGCAATTGTTTTTTACCGGGAATGAGCTACTAAGAGACAAGGAGGAAGTGATGTAATTGTCAAGCGAGGAAGGAGCGGTTGCCCGGTCAGGTGAGTTAAAAATGAGAGGAGTTGAAACGTACCGCCGACCGCAGGTATTGCACCGGTTCAGGCAGCTGACCGGCTATCTGGGTCCGGCCTTCGTGGTTAGTGTCGCTTATATCGATCCGGGGAACTTCGCTACCAATATCACCGGTGGCGCAAATTTTAACTACAGCCTCATCTGGGTAATTTTATGGAGCAACCTGATGGCTGTTTTTTTACAGACTATTTCCGCCAAATTAGGCATTGCCACCGGTGCCAGCCTGCCCGAGATGTGTGCCAAACTGTTTTCCCGCCGGGTTAACCGGTGCTTATGGCTTATCGCTACTATAGCCGCAATGGCTACATACTTTGCTGAATTTCTCGGTGCCGCCCTGGGTTTGTTTCTGTTGTTTAAATTGCCCCTGATTTATGCCTGCATACTTACTGCTATCATTAACTCTTTTATCCTTTATCTGGAGAAATACGGCCAAAGGGTTACGGAAGCCATTATTGCGGGACTAGTGGCGATAATCTGTATAGCCTATGGCATCGAAGTAATGCTGGCGAAACCGGACTGGACGGCAGTGGGTTATCATGCGCTGGTGCCAGAACTGCCTAACGGCCAGGCGGTTTTGATAGCTGCCGGCATGCTGGGGGCAACAGTAATGCCGCATGTCATCTACCTGCACTCCCAGTTAGTGCAATGCCGTAATAAACCAGCCGATAATACGCAAAAACTGAAACATTTCCGCATGGAAAGAATAGATATTATCATTGCCATGAATATCGCTTTTATCATTAATACGGCAATGGTTGTCGTGGCAGCTTCCGTATTTTTTACCCGAGGGATGGCGGTGGATTCTATAACCCAGGCCCATCAGTCACTGGTGCCGTTGTTGGGACCGCTGTCCGGCGGCGCATTTGCCGTCGCCCTGCTGGCTTCCGGCCTTTCTTCTTCAGCAGTGGGCACAATGGCCGGGCAAACCATAATGAACGGATTTATCAACCTGAAAGTATCCCGCACAGCCGGCAGATTAGTTACCATGGTTCCGGCCTTCGTTATTATCAGCCTGGGGATTAACCCCATGCAGGCCTTGGTGATGAGCCAGGTTATACTGAGTTTTGCCCTCCCGGCTGCTATTATCCCGCTGATCCTGATTAGCGGGCGCCGGGACGTAATGGGGGCGTTGGTTAATAAACCCTTGACCAACGCCGCCGGTTGGCTGATTGCAGCACTGATAATTACCTTAAATGCCGTACTGCTATACCTGACTTTTACAGGAAACATTTAAGCAGTGTAACCCTTCCGTTAGGCCAGGGCAGCATCACAAATCGGGCAGCTTTTCTCCGCCCGCGCAGTCACCAGGCGGAGCGGCGGGGTTTCTGATTTTGCCAGGTTTTCTGCCCCAGGGGAATATGGCCGGTTGCCGTAACATTATTTTGAGACTGCATTGTATCAGAAGTGTCCCAATATTGTATCGTATTGTAGCATTAGTGTACCGTGTTATTTTTCGATACTTACACGACCGATTGGGGTAATAACCACTTTTAGTGTCTGCCCGATATCATTATTAAGCATTATCGTCTTGCTGCCCCTGCCTGTCCTTGAGCTGGGTTCACCTGTGGGAGTAAAAGCTGTCACAATCAAGTTGCCCCCGATAAGCTCCGATGAAGAAATACCAATCCCTCTGGGCAGCTCCTTTTCTTCCAGGACAGCGGCAGCCCTACGCAGAGAAAACTTATTGACGGGAGGTAATTCCACATATACAGCATGTTCAATATTTTCATTAATAGTTTGCTGCTGGGCAAAGCGAAGTTGTGAAACTAACTCCCGGGCTGTGGTTTTTAAGCCTGTGGACTGCTCCATAGGAGAAAAAGAAGGCACCGCAACCATACCAATAATGCCGATAATTATTATTACAACTAAAGCTTCTATGAATGTAAAACCTCGTTTGTCCTGAAGCAACAATATAAACAAAGCATCCCCTTCTTCGCTAACTTTTTGTGTAGGGATCAGCCGGTGCAGTATCAGCCGTAGGAATTGGCCCCGGAGCCTTTTGGCCCCTAGAAAGAATCAGCGAATAAACGTCAAGCTGAAAGCTGCCCATAACTTTGCCTTCACCTAAACTCCACTTTAAACCGGATACCTTAACCAGCCTGGGAAATGTCTCAATTTCGCGCAAAAAATTCAGAATAGCATCATAGCTGCCGGAAGTTTCCACCGCTACCGGTATAGTTACCGTCTGATTAGTGACCTGGCCGGTCGATAGCAATTGCATGCTGCCCAGCTCAACACCTGTTTTAATTGCCTTTTCATGTAGATAATAAAGTAGTTCTGCCGACTGCGGAGTGTCCGGAAGTTTATCGCCATGGCTTTGATATTTTTTTTCCAGTACCGCAATTTGCCGATCCAGCACCTGTTCATCATATCCTTTAAGCCTTTCCATTTTTGCGGTCTTAATCTTAACATCATTTTGGGTCTGCTGATAGCGCAGCCAAAGGGGTTGCAGGTAATAAGTATGAAACACATAAATAAAACCCAGCAATACGGTCACAGTAATTAAAATTTTCTCCCGGGTGCTTAATCTGTTCATTATTGTACACGTCCTTTAACCCCAGTAATACGAATACTAAACGCCACTACGTTTCTGGCATCGTCCTTCTTACTCGTGTTAATGATGGACCCATTAAGAAACATGTTTTCTTGTAAATTGCGGCCAAATTGGGAAGCTGATAGATAACTTGGCGCTTCTCCATCAATATTTATTTCATAATTCGAACTGTCACCGGTGGATTTAATCTCAAAATTTGTAATCACTGTCCCTATAGGCAGTAATTTACGGCTTTGTTCAATAACACCGGAAAAGACAGGCTTTTCCTGTTCGATCGCTTTAATGAAGCCTTCTTTGTAATCAACAGCCTGACGCCAGGATGCTTCCGACTGCAGCTTACGGTTAATTGGTTGTAATATGGCGGTCTCTTTTTCAATTTCCACTAACTTATTACGGGTCTGGTAGTCCAAAAATAAAATCAATCCATAGCCGACAAAAAAGCTCGATATGATTACTGCAGTCACAATGCCGAGAATATTTAAAGGCAAGTTAAAATTCCATCGAGCAGCCTGTTGATATTTGGGGGATAGCAGGTTTATTTCCATTTCAGTTCACCTCTTTTATCGCCAGCCCTACAGCTACCGCCATAGCCATACCTGACTGTGCTAAACCGGAGCGGTAGTCGTAAGGCCCAGGGTCCATCAATTTAAAGGGGTTAAATCTTATTGTTTCAATCCCCAGTCTATCACTGATAAAGCTGCCCATATCAGGTGCCATTGCACCACTGCCCGCCAGACAGACTCTTTCAACATTCAGATGATGTTGAGCCCGGAAAAAATCCAATGATCGGCGGATATCCGTAATCATTGACTCGCGCGAACCGCTATTAGGGCAGACCCGGGTAAACCTGATTACATTGTTTTGTACTATTGTAACCAAGGTATTGGCAGAGCTGATATTAACCATAGCAAAAACATCTGCTTTACCATTATGGCTCATATAATTCTTACCTAAAACAATAGCACTGCGGATCATTGCCAAGGGTTCCACGTCAATAGCCAACGCCTCCAGGCCTGCTTCCCGCAGCAAATCTACTAATTGGTTAATGCTGTTGCGCCGGGCTGCCACCAGCAATACTTCCTCTTTTTTGATTCCGTCTTCGTTTACCTCGGCAATCCTGGTAAAATCAAAGGTTACTTCCTGAAGCGGCAGCGGGAGTAAGTTTTCGGCCTCATACTTAACTGCTTCGGCCAACTCTGCGGGGGGCATAACAGGCAAGGTCAGGTGCCTGATAAATACATTCTGTCCGCGTACGGCCGTTATTACGCGGGATGGCAGGCCGCCATCCGCCACTGCCTTTTTGATTACCTGAGCCACTAACCGAAAATCCTGGATAACATCATTATCAATAGCCCCCTGAGGCAAGGGAATTATTTCAGCATGAGCCAATTCATATGCATGGCGGTTTTTTTTAATCTGGACTATTTTAACGCCGGTCTCGCCGATATCCAAGCCAATATGGGTATCCTGCCTGAAAAAGAGTCCCATGATTGCACCTTCTCTCCAGAATGATTAATTTAATTCAACCCACTTAGCTATCTTCCATTTACTGCTTAAAGCCCCCGGAGCATTGGTGTTTACCAATTCCATTGCTTTTTCCGCAGGTCCTTTAACCATATTATCTTCATCATCATCATCATCTTCATCATCGTCGTCTTTTTTTTGTTTTTCTTTCTTGGAACCCTTGATTTCTATGTTTTTATCGGACATATTGATATCTCCATGAGCCACCATAGCACCTTCAAACTTGAATCTACCGGTGATAGAAATAGCACCATAATCATCTGTGCTGTACAGCAACCCCGACACCTTACCGGCATTATCGGCTCGAACAGAACCGGCGATAATTACCGAATTAGTAATTTTGGTTTTTATAGTCACAGTCCCTGTAGCGATTATAATTACTCCATGATAATCACTTTTACTGTCATCGTCACTTTCATCATCACCATCATCACTATCTTCATCATCTTCTTCATCGCCATCTTCATCATCTTCTTTTTTATCGCTTTCAGCACTGTCTTTATCGTCGTTCTCGCCGTCATCGTCATCAGTGCCACTAGCTTTTGCTTTATCTATGATTACATTGCCATTAACATACATGATAGGAAAGGCGACAAAATCATGCTTATCAATGCCTGTATTAATATCCCGGTTATATTTGATTGCTTTTGTCCAATTAATTTTACTTCCGTCAAATTCAGGTATTGGCTGCCGGATGTAGTTGGCTCCGTCTATTTTAGTATAATCGTAATGCTTACTTACAGGTACGACCACAACCGGGGCGGCAATCCGGGATTGGCTGATCTTCTTCGCCTGGCCAACTTCAATACGCCTGTTTGCTGCCAAAGCAGCATTGGTAATTTTTTTGATCTCGCCAATATTTAAGTTATTATCAGCAATAATAGTATTGTTCCAACCTTGAGCCAGCCAAACTTTAATGTCCTTTATTACACCGGTATTTTTTACCCGGCCTTGAACTTCAAAACTCCTATAAGCGCCTACTTGATTAGACGCAAACCCTTTATAGCGAAATTCAAACGGCCCCCCCGCAGTTACACCTATCCAGTCGTGACCAAGGTTCCAGGTCTTAGAGTCATCCTGTAGTTTGCTTTTGGCAAGTTCAACTGCCGCTTCCGCAGCATATTGGGCTTGCTTTTTCATGATGCTGTTAGAAGTGATTTTGGCTTCAATAGCGGTGGATGATACAACACCCATAAGCATAACCACCAACACGGCAGAAAAAACCAAGCTAATTAACATAGCCCCTCCCAGTTGATTGCTCCGCGCATTTGCCCACCATTTCATTTGCCTTCACCCCCTAATTAATCCTGGGAACAACCTGAGTCCGAAGTTCCATTTCCAAAACATTTCCACCGCTGCCAGTCATTTTGCCCTTAATGTAGATGTCAAAAATACTCCTGAGACCAATAGTTTTTTTATAAACCTGGAATGCCACTATGTCCAAGTCTTCAGTAGTAACCGGGTTATATACATATATGCCAACCCCAGGCGGGGAAATATCTAACCGGTTCAACTGATTATTGATTACAGCAAACCTTCTTTTTTCCAACAGTGAGTGTGCATCTCTTAAAACTATCTCCTGATATGAACCATTATTAATAATAGTTACCAGATTTTCAGGTGTTTGACGAATATCTTTGGTTACGATATCCAAGGCTATCCGTAAATTTTGGTGCATTTCCGCCTGTCTTTCAGTTGCCTGCCACGTTTTGATATTAGACTGATATATAGCTGCCAACGCGCTAAGCAACAAACTCATAATAATTATAACCGTCAACACTTCCAATAAAGTAAAACCCGCTTTTCCCCTTAGTAAATTAAATGATGTTTTCATTTTATTTTTTCCCCTCAATCCGGCTTGGCAATCAGGGTTGATAGATAAACATCGCGTTCGACCGAGGTACGCCAAATCACCTGCACAGTGACGCGCCGCAATTTATCAGGTTCCACATCCTCAATTTTGGCAGTATATTTAAACTCCTGATTATTCAAAATAACCAATGTTTTCGGGGTATGCACAGAACTCATGGTGTCCCAGGGCTGGATTTTAATTTCTTCAATTTTATCCTGAGCCAAGTTGACTGCCACACTTTTTTTGCCTGCTTGGGCATTGAATGCCAGCCCCTGGGCGGAAATCTTGATAGCCGTAACGGCGATGATGGAAATGAGGGCCAAAGATGCCAGCACCTCGACAAGAGACATCCCTTTTTGGTTTGCCAGTATTTTCTTCAGAAAACTCATCGCCCACCTCAGTTAAGCATTAATTTCAGATACAGATTCCAAACCTGTTCCCCTTTTAATAAAACCACTAAAGCTCCCAAGGCCAGAAATGGCCCAAAAGGGATGGTTTCTTGACGGGTTTTTTTATTAAAAAATATCAGAGAAAAACCGGTTATAGCGCCAAAAACCGAAGCGATAAAAAGTACCCCCAAAATTTCCGGCCAGCCCAGATATATTCCCAACATAGCCGCAAACTTGATGTCCCCGCCCCCCATCCCACCGGGAAACAGCAGGGCGATAACGAGCAGAGCGCAGCCACCGGCGAGAAAGCCTAAAACTAATTGCAGCCAGTTTAAATTATGGGAAAATATGTTTAATATAACCCCTACCAGCAGGCCAATAAAGACCAGTCGATTAGGGATAATTTGGTAATCTATATCGATAAAGGCGATTATCAAAAGCAGGCATGCCAGAAAAGTCAAAGTAAGGAAATTCCAAGACAGTCCATAAATTTGATAAAGATACAAAAAGATTAAACCTGTGGTCAGCTCAATTGCCGGGTAGCGAAATGAAATCCGCTGGTTACAATATGAGCATATTCCTTTTAAAAAAAGAAAACTAATTACAGGTATCAGTTGGTGCCAGCTCAATGCTCGCCGGCAATCAGAACAGTGCGAGCCGGGCCAGACTATCGATGCACCTTTAGGGATGCGATAGATACAGACATTGAGAAAGCTGCCTATGACTAAGCCCACTAGGAATATTAATAAGAACATGGACATCTCCTCAAATGAGAAAATATAAATATTTGGCGGCAAACCATGGTTTACCGCCCAGTCATAACATTTTTAAGGACTAACGGTGCCTGTGTTGCGATCGTAGGTGAATTCACCACCTTTTTGCTTTTTAGGAACTGAGTCCAAGTACTTATCTGTAACCAATTCTTCCAAATTCGCTGGTTGGAGCCCCGTGTCGGCTTTGTGAGCATAAACAGCCTGGGAAATGCTTTGAGCAGTTAACTTATCCGCTTTTTCTCTGGCAACGTCAGGCTGCTGTAAAAATTTAGGAACTAAAATAGCGGCTATTATGCCCAAAATTGCTAGTACTACCAAAATTTCTACCATTGTAAAACCTTTTTCATCCTTTTTGAGTCTTTTAGCCAGTTTACTGATACCAATAAACAATTTTATCACCTCCCTTCAGTAAATTCCATAAAATTCAAGTTATCTTAAATTAAGACTATTATATAAATCAGCAATCGGCAAAATAATACTTATGGCAATCCCGCCCACCACCACCGCCAGAAAAATAATTAAAAACGGCTCAATCAAACTGGTCATGCTATCTACGAGATTCTTTACTTCCTTATCGTAAAAATCTGAGATTTTATTAAGCATCATCTCTAGACTCCCGGTCTCTTCCCCTACCGCAATCATCTGTGTGACCATGGCCGGAAAAATCCCTGTCGCCATCAAAGGCCCCGAAATCCCTTCACCTTCCCGGATACTCTCCCGGACATTGGCCAGCGCCTTCTGCATAACAGTATTATCAGCCACACTGCTTACTACATCCAGAGCCTGCAGAATAGGTACACCGCTGTTAACCAGCGTACCCAGGGTACGGCAAACCCTGGCAATGCCGATTTTCTTTACCAGCTCACCCAAAACAGGTACCTTAAGCTGCAGCCGTTCGTAACGCTCGCGTCCTTTTGAGGTTTTGATATACTGCACCAACAGAAAAATACCGACACCAACCAAAAAAAACCATATTAACATATAATCTCGCAGCAGGTCACTGACACCCATCAGAATCCGGGTCGGCAAAGGCATTACAGCATTCATGCTTGTGAACATTGTCGCAAATGTAGGCAGCACCGTCATTAACATAAAAACTATTACCAGCATCGCAAATACCGAAATTACCAACGGGTAGCGGGTAGCCGTTTTGATTTTTTCCCGTAGCTCATGTTCTTTTTCATAATAATCAGCCAGCCGTTCCATGACTACATCCAAGATACCTCCGGTTTCCCCGGCCCGGACCATGCTGACAAACAAGTTAGGAAATATTTTGCCATGCTTGCCCAGCGCCCTAGACAGGGATGAGCCGCCCTCCACTTCCTGCAAAATATCAGTTAAAGCTTCTCGCAGTTTCTTATTAGAGGTCTGCTGAGCCAAAACCTGGAGACACTTTATAATTGTCAGACCGGAACTAATCATCGTGGCGAACTGGCGGGACGTAATGGCCAGATCTTTTAGTGTGACTTTGCGCCAACCGGCCAATTGCTCCTGTACCGGCAGCCCGGCATTTTGCACCTGAACAGAAGTGATAATATAGCCACTTTGACGCAGTTTATCAATCACCAGGCGTTTATCTTCCGCCTCCAGCATCCCGGTAATGAGATTCCCTCTGGCATCACGCACTTTATAGTGAAATACCTGATTCACTTCAATACCCCCTCAAATTCCGGAAAAGCATGGTCTATAAACCGTGATTGAGCTTGTCAACCAGCTATGCAAAGTTCTCCAGGCCAATAGCTCGTTTCCGGGCTTCCTCGTAGCTAATGACGCCTTTTTGGTAAAGCTCTTTTAAAGAGTTATCCATGGTCTGCATGCCGTAACGGGCACCGGTTTGCATCACCGAGTAAATCTGGTGGGTTTTTTGTTCCCTGATTAAGTTGCGTACTGCCGAATTAACTGTCAATACTTCTATGCCGGCAACCCGCCCGTTCCGGTCGGCCCTAGGCATCAACTGCTGGGCCACGATACCTTGCAGGGTGCCCGCCAACTGAATCCGCACCTGTTGCTGTTGATGGGGGGGAAAAGCATCGAGAATCCTTTCAATGGTCTGGGGAGCACTGCTGGTATGCAAGGTCGCCAATACCAGATGCCCGGTTTCTGCCGCTGTAACAGCAGTGGAAATAGTCTCCAGGTCACGCATTTCCCCTACCAAGATAACATCAGGATCCTGCCGCAGGGCCGCCCGCAGTCCATTGGCAAAACTAGCGGTATCAAACCCCACCTCGCGCTGGTTAACCATACTTTTCTTATGCCGATGCAGGTACTCAATGGGGTCTTCCAGGGTCATAATGTGACAACTCATTGTATGGTTGATTAGGTTAATCATGGCCGCCAACGTAGTAGATTTGCCACTGCCGGTCGGTCCCGTGACAATCACCAGACCCCTTTCCTTCAGGGCCAGTTCATTAATCACCGGTGGCAGTCCCAATTCCTCCAAAGAAGGTATTTGAAAAGGAATAACCCGCACTGCCAGGCCAAAAGAACCTCGCTGCCGATATGCATTAATCCGAAACCGGCTAAAACCGGGGACACTGTATGAAAAATCCAGCTCCCCTTTCTTTTCAAACCGCTGCCACTGATCTTGATTCATAACTTCTTTGACTAAGGCTTTCGCCTGCTCTCTGTCCAGCGGCAATTTACCGATAGCTGCCAATATGCCGTCAATCCTCCGGACCCGCGGCAAGTCTACGGGTATATGTAAATCCGAGGC
>CAZWUW010000034.1:0-29395 GCA_964636895.1 uncultured Eubacteriales bacterium | reverse complement strand
TTATCCATAGGTTTTAAGAACCTTTAAGTTATCCACATTCCGAATTCATGTTTAATAGTGCATCCTCAAGGATCACCCCCGCCTGTGCGGGGAACATGGCATGAATATGTGTCAAACAATAATTTTAGTAGGATCACCCCCGCCTGTGCGGGGAACATGCTGACCAGGTGTTCCGCTACAGCTTCGATGTAGGATCACCCCCGCCTGTGCGGGGAACATCGCTGTTTCTGTTGCAGGCACGGCAACCTAGGGGGATCACCCCCGCCTGTGCGGGGAACATGAAATCCAAAGAAATAATGTTACTCCTGCTCAAGGATCACCCCCGCCTGTGCGGGGAACATTTTTATCTATCACAGCAAAAATGGCATCCGTAGGGATCACCCCCGCCTGTGCGGGGAACATAGCTGGACAAACAAGCCGAGATTGACGACAAGGGGATCACCCCCGCCTGTGCGGGGAACATCGCACCGCCATACTATGCAGTACCGGTCCTGCGGGATCACCCCCGCCTGTGCGGGGAACATCAAACAAAAGGCTAGAGCAGCTAGCCCGGACTGGGATCACCCCCGCCTGTGCGGGGAACATAAAATAACTTACGATGGATGCGACATAGATAAGGGATCACCCCCGCCTGTGCGGGGAACATCTGCGCAGCCTAATTATCCCCGTGTCAGTTGCAGGATCACCCCCGCCTGTGCGGGGAACATGTGTCGAGCAAAGATGCGCGGTAAGGATGTTAGGGATCACCCCCGCCTGTGCGGGGAACATCCTGCATCTTACCCCTCCTTCGGCGGATCACCAGGATCACCCCCGCCTGTGCGGGGAACATACAAAAACGGCGTGGAGATTTACGAGGGGGATAGGATCACCCCCGCCTGTGCGGGGAACATGCCTCTTCAGCGGCATGCCACAGTTTGACAATAGGATCACCCCCGCCTGTGCGGGGAACATTTACCCCGTATTTTTCCGCTATTGATTGGATAAGGATCACCCCCGCCTGTGCGGGGAACATCCGGTCCACATATAGGCTGTTGCTTGCAGTCGTAGGATCACCCCCGCCTGTGCGGGGAACATCCTTTTGGTTAGAGAGGTAAAACCTCATTATCAGGATCACCCCCGCCTGTGCGGGGAACATACAGAGGTAAACTTTGACACAGAGGATATCCCGGGATCACCCCCGCCTGTGCGGGGAACATAGGAGCGGACAAGGTGACAGAAAATCCGTCTTAGGATCACCCCCGCCTGTGCGGGGAACATTTAGTGCCTTGTCCTAATGCGCTCACCATGTAGGGATCACCCCCGCCTGTGCGGGGAACATTAAATTTCTTCAACAAAGTTGACCTTGTCGCCGGGATCACCCCCGCCTGTGCGGGGAACATCGCTTCTCGATATGGATACCAAAGCCACACATAGGATCACCCCCGCCTGTGCGGGGAACATTGGCGCGTGAAGCAGAAGAAAAAGCCCAAATCGGGATCACCCCCGCCTGTGCGGGGAACATATAAACGGGTGGCGGCCTACCGCCAGAGGAGGAGGATCACCCCCGCCTGTGCGGGGAACATTTGGGTATGGTTGCGATATCGTTATTTGGCCCAGGATCACCCCCGCCTGTGCGGGGAACATCTAAGGCAAATATAGCCTGCGTGAAGCGTGATGGGATCACCCCCGCCTGTGCGGGGAACATTCCGCCCCGGTTTTTAGATATTAGCTTGTCGTAGGATCACCCCCGCCTGTGCGGGGAACATACTAAAAATAACCTTATGCAAAGCCTTTCTAACAAATCAAAGGTCTATAATTTTATTAGTTTCTCAAAAAGCTGATAGGTTGTTTCGCAGTCAGCTAGACTACGGTGTTTTTGCATAGTCTCAATAGTAAAATGCGTTGCCAAGGTACTTAACTTATAATTAGTCACTTGTTTGACCTTTCTTCGAGATAATGCTAGTGTATCAATAGTGCGATTGCTGAGCAACGGAAAGTTGCACTTTATGCAAGACTTGCGTAAAAAACTATGGTCAAAATCCACATTGTGAGATACCAAAGGAAACCCTTCTATGAAGGAAATGAATTGCTGAATTGCATCGGAAATCCGTATACCCTCTTCTTGTAACATTGCGTTAGAAATCCCAGTCATCTCTACAATCGTCGATGTGATAGCTGTCTCTGGTCGTACAAGCACTGAAAATCGCTCTTTAATAACTTGTTCTTTTACCAAAATTGCTCCAATCTCAATAATTTCATGTTCCTCAGGATTAAGTCCACTCGTTTCGATATCCATTACAACATAAGTATTCGGATATGTATTATCTCTCTTCTTTCCAGCACGTTTTACCATCTGCCTCTTACTTGCTTTGCTAAAGCCCAAACGCAACTCCCCCAATTGCTTTATACGTGATGGGCTTGGCCGCAAAATAAGCTTGATTCCGTCAAAATCTATAGGCTCCCATGTGCTATTATGGACTCGGAAATCTAGTCGCTGTTCGTTATTTGTATTGTATACCATGGTTACCCTGCCATTTTTTGTAGTGTCTTTGATACGTTCCCACAACTTATCCCTTACACGTGCACTCGTTTGTCCAACAAATACTCCTGGACTAATTTCCAGCAGCCATTTGGTCAGATCTCCTCGTAAACCAATAGGGCAGTCTGTCATGGTGACGATAATCATGTTTCTTCCTCCAATAGCAGCGTGCCATAGCCCTCAGTCAGGGATGTTTCCTCCAACTTTGGATCATCCAGCTCCTTCCCGTAAGAAACGGCATTTTTCACAAAACCGTTTTGATCATCCCAAAGAAGAATGGTATTGGTATCAATCTCCGGTATCTCCCGCACCGATCCGTCTTCTGCTATTCCCAAAAGCAATTCACGAATATCCTTAACTATCCGCTCTAAGATACTGCCATCAGAAATAGCATCGCGAACAGCTCGCCGGGTCACTGCGCCAATATTCTCCGGTTCTTTGGCTGCTACCTCAAATGCAATCGGGATGCTTATCTCCGCTTTATAAAGATCGGCAATATCATATACAAAAGATCGCTCATGACCTGTGTGAATAAAGCCAAGACCTGGGGAACACCCTAGCGCCGTAATAACGCTATGCACAGCACCATAAAGACAGGCATGTGCAGCAGAAAGGGCCATGTTTATCGGATCGCTGGCTGTGAAATCATTCGGGTTATATTCCCGACCCTTCCATGATACTCCGGTTTTCTTAGAGGCTTTGCGATAAATGGAACGAACCCTTGCTCCCTCTCTTCCTCGCAGTTGCTGCATGGTTAGTTTTGAAACATCTTCATTCGGAAAACGCATCGCATACATGCGACGAGCAACTGCCAGATGGCTGCGCATATTGGAAACCAGTGCTGCTTGGGCCAATAACATTCGGGAAGAATGGGTTAAGGGACGTCCATGTGCGTAATACCGCACTCCACGCTCTCCAACCCAAATAACGCTGGCTCCGGTATCACCAATAAGTTCCATCGCACGGTGTGATACTTGGGTGCCCGGACCCAACAAAATTACGCTCAGTGCGGCAGCTGGCACGTGTACCGTCCCACGTATATCGGTAACCGTGATAGCGTTATCCTGCCGACTTATTAAACAGCGCTCCAGATATAAAAAAGAAATTCTCTCCCGCATCGTAGGTAAAGCTTGAAGCTCGGGACGCTCCATCCCAGGAATCCGGTTCATATCGACATCCTGGCAATGGTCAGTAAGCCACATCCATAAGCTTTCGCCCGTCCTATACCGCAGGTTAGTGCATCAAGAAATAGCTGTGTATCCGCAACTTCTAGAATACCTTCAAATGTCGCAGTACCCAGGGTCACCGGTTTGCGTTGGCGTTGAAACTGCCACACTTCCTGCTGCACAACACAAAATGATCCTTCCTGAAGGCTAAAACCATTCTTTGCCGCTCGTTCAAGAAGCCACTGTTCCTGCTGCTTCACGGTAACATGGGCGTATACTTTGCCACGCCTAGGGATTTCTGGTTTTTGTGAACAGCAAATATGTTTAACGCTGTGAATAGGGTTTGCGCGCAGGCGAAAACGCCATCGTTGCCCTGTCTCAATCCGTTCCATCAACTGAGTATAACTTTTCGTTTCCCATCTCTGTTCAGAACCTGGCCACCCAAATTGTTCCACAATATGCAAAAAATCAGGTTTTCTTTCGCTGAGCACCAGGAGGTACAAATCATTGCCCAGCCGATCAATACGCCAAAGATTACGCCTTTTTTTCAATAAGTCTGGCGGAAAACTTCCTTCCACTGCAGCATGCAGCTTTTGTGGCGAGGCAAGGGCTGTCATAGTGCTTGTCCTACGGGTATTTAGTGCAATTCTGGATAGATACATATGTATTAATCCCCCCATCCAGCCATTGCATTATGGTCTGTCGGGAGCTCTGTCATGCGTTGAGAAGGCTGAATAGCTATTGCCTCGGCGGTATCCGTCACCATGCGAAAACCATATCGGCGATGATTCTGGTCAAAAGAAAGCGGTAAATCTCGCCGCAAAAACGCTCCCGGGTCATTCGGCTGTGCATCGCAAATGATGGTCAGTTTAACCTGTTCCTTATATTTTTTTTGATACCATTCACAGGCTTGCCAGTTCTCTTCCTCAAGGGCTTGTCGAAGATTTCGCTCCCGCAGCCCTAATACCAACCTACCAGCCGGTGGGCAGGAACGCCAACCTAAGTATAGTGGAAAAACTGGATTTTGCAGTGCCTCAGCAATCTCTTGTAAAAAATTTCTTTCACCCTCCAAACCCACCAAAAACACCGCATCCATCAGGTAGTAACGGGTTGTAACAAAGGGCGGACTTTGCTTATTAATCCGTGCAGTATGAAAATCCCTAAGAAACTTGCCCGGCTGATCAATTCTGACACCAAATCGTAGATTATTTAAATCTTTCAAACTTTCACTCCGGTTGCGTCCTAGTGCCGCAGCCAGTAACCCAATGATTCCACTTTTACTCGGCTCCCTAACAGTATCTCGTGTATCGAATTTACTTGCGACACCCCACGATTGTAAAGGGGCCGCCAATCTCAGCATCAAAGTGCTCATTATTGCACCTCATCCTCTTTTAGAAAGCTGTCCATGATCTTCTCTGTCTCCGCCAACAATTTGGATAGCTCCAATGCATCGGCTAATTCACTCATCTCGTTCCCGATAGCTGTGACAAATGTCTTTTCCGGTGCATTTAAAAAGCTACCATATACAGTTTTTGCATAATCCGCCAACGCTTTTGCGGACTTTTCCTGATAGCCACCTTCTCTTTCCTTAATCGGAGTCTCAAAAGCTCCTATCAAATTAACTGGCTGATCCCGGCGAATGGCAACCATTACTGCATAAGGCGGAGTAGTGTTAGCAAAGGTATTCAGTTTACCTGTAGGCATGGAGCAGACAAATGCACGGAGAAATTCCTTAATGGCTTTTACAGTTGCCTCGACATCACCGAGATTATTCTTTAATTCATGGGCTGCTACAGTAGCATACCTGTAAAGGGTTGAAGAATTAAATTCGATAGTACCTATCATGCCAGCCCCTGCCTGATCCTCTGGTGACCGATCGTCCATTGCCGTAAAATAATCGTATTCATTTTCCACCTTATGGGTTGAAATCGCATGGGCCACTTGTGCTGAAGCATCAGAATTTAAATTTGGGTCTTCAGCTACCATTCGACCAAATAAAGCTATATCAACGCCATTTCCCTCTTTTAATGCTGCTTGTATCTCTTTTTTCCCCGGTAGAGGGTTCTTAAGAGCCATGCGTGCCAAATTCTCTGCTTGTTTATTGCTCATGAAGAAAAGTGCTTTTGCTTCCTTATCTTTGGTGCTGACCCCTGCCTGATTGATGACCTTTTCAGCTAATATAATTGCTTCTTCCTGGCTGGTGTTCGTCAAAGAACAAATTTTGTCCGCAACCTTTTCAACAATTTTTTTTGTACGCTCGCTTAATTCAATCTCGCTAAAATGTTCTCTAAACATCTCACGTATGGCATGTTTCCAAGCTTGAGATGAAACCCGAGCCCGTCGCACTCCACCGTATACTGCTGTCTTAGGGCTACCTGTATCATCCCTATTAACACAACTCGGCGGCAAGGACTGGATTACATGAATATCTACAAAAACACGGTTCTTACGATTGCTCATTTTGTTCCCCTCCATTTTCTTTCTCTCTATTTAACCGAGTGACACGATAATAATGCTCACCCCAGCGCAGTCGAATATTACTCCTCTGTTCACCAAACTGATACAGAAATAAATCCTCGGCAAAACGCGGATAGTCCAATGCAATATCGGCCGCTCTGAGCAACTGAATAATACCGCGGGCGTGATGCGCGAACTCTTGGAAATTGTTCGCTGTAGCTGCCGCATCGAAACGCTTCTTAATAGAAATTTCGCGTTCTCTGTCCTGCTTTACCAAATACCCTACAGCAGTTCCTAAAGAATTGCCGACGATTTTATCTTCATCCACCTTCCCCGCATTACTCATTGGGTAGTCTTTACCCTGCTGATGCAACGCAAACAGCGTTAAGGCTGTGTAAATTGCCCATTCTGAGTAACTTGGTTTACCACCTTTACCATAAAGTTCATCAGGCATATCCGCCAGTAAAATTTCAAATAGCTCTGGTAAATCCCCAGGTTGCTTTCCTATGCCTCTGCGCAGTTTTGCCAGCATAGCACGACTCCAAGGACTTTCTTTTAAAAGCCGTTGGATTTTTTCCTGTGTTAATTTATTGATTTGGTAAGTATATTTTATTTGTTCACTCATGTTCTCACCTTCCTTTCTCTGTAGAACGTAAAATGCATGACCGAAATTCTGCCAAAGCACTTGACGCGGTGTAAAGCCTTTTTTCCTCACGTCCGCCTTTTTTGGTATTAACCCATCGACCCGAAATAGCTTTTTCACCTGCTTGATGTGCCAATTCTTCCCCCATTTGCAATAGAATACGCCGTACGATATTTTTCCAGTCCTGCTCTGCCTCAGCTATATCGGTTTGTAGAGGATCAATATTAGCAAGCCATTTCCTAAAGGGCATGTCCAGCCGGAAGTAGGCTTCAGCTTTGGATGCAATGCTACTACCCCCTCCAGCTGTATGATATGAGCTATCACTGTCTCCAGAGGCTTTAGCCAAATTTACAGCAAGATAGGACAGTAATTGAATACATTTATCGGTTAATTGTAACAAGCTGGTTATTATCGCTATCCACTCAATACCAATTTCAGTAAAAATCCCGGTATGGATCGAAAGATCGTCCGCTGTCATGGCCTCTACTTTTGCATCCATCGGACCATAATGAAATCCAACAGCACAAAATCGAATTATGTTTCTATGTAATACATTCCGTTCTTTTAACAAAGCAAGCCATTGAATGACTCCCGGATTATGGTGATTAAATTCTGAGCCGTTTGTTGCCTGAGGAAGAATGGAACTAAGGTCACGCCAAAGACTTCGTTCTGCCCGATGCTTATTAGGAATAAAATGTCCCTTAGTATTTCCTTGTGTGCTCAAATGCCAACCCGTCATCTGTTCGATAAACATATCTGTTGTTTGAAATACATCTCCATAGGAATATAGAACTCCCTTAACCAAATCAGATTCGTCTCCATCTCCGGAAAACAAACGTACTCGGCGTGATTGCCATGTTAGCAGTTCACTGTAGCCACTTGGTCGCCGTTCTTTCTTTTGTGGACTTGGTATTTGGTTTTCTTCCCAAGTTGGTGAGCCGAACTGCAAAAGGCTTCCGTCAGACTTAAGCAGGACAAAATTCATCATAAGGGTTTCAAATAACGTTTTTGAAGCAGGGTATACTACCCCAATTTTCCCCAACCACCCTGTACCACCCCCATCCTTGCTACCACCAACAACAGATGCTTTTTTGCCGGCATAATCCCAGGCTTGCATAGAGACTAACCAACGTGTAGCTTCAGCATAAGATAAAACTTCTGCATTTATACCGCTCTTCATACTGAGAAAACGTCGTTCAACCCTGCTCGGCACATCAGAAACTATCTGAGCTACTGTATTGTACTTCCCATTAGCTTCGTGCAGACCTGCTACCTGATAAAACGGACGTTCCGGATGAAAAAGATAAAAGCGTTCCTCATAATGACACAAGCGTGTTTTAATCGGTTCGATCGGAAAGTGCTTAAGTTCCCATAGACTTTCCCATCGTTCCAAGGCTTCCAGTGCATTCTTTATGGGGTTCCGGTTCCCTTGTGCATCTGCTCTGGTGAAGGTTGCATAGAGTGCCGCTAGTAATAGCCGTAAAACAGCTACATCCTGTGTCGGTAACTCTCCAGCAAGACATCGAAATTCGTGTGCTCGTTCTAAAACTGTCAGTAAAGACACTTCTTCTGTTTCTCCTGATAGGTTCAGCACCAGTATCCAAGGCTCTTTTAACAAATTAAATTCTTTTTCCTCCATTAGCCCTCCTCCTTTTCTATTTTCTTTGCTATCATTCCATAGTGTTGATCATACCGCAGGTGGTATCCGCATAGTTCTGTGGCAAACTGCTCTTCGAGCACCAGAAATAATTCTCCTTTAAGCCACGGGGACTGTTGCCACGCACGCAATTCATTTAAAGCAATTATTTCAAGTTCCTTGATTGTCTCATCCATTTTCCAACACAGCTCGCGTGGCAGTTGAATGCTGCACTCCGCTATAGCCCGCGCAAGCTCCACTTCTGGTGGCTTATCCGCAGGGATTTCTCGACCTTTAAAATTGGCAACCCAAGGTAACATGTAGTATTTCTTATCGCGTCTATGTACAACTAAAACCTCCAGTGAAGCATCAATGTCACGCACTGATGCCTCCGCCCGCTTGCCTGATGGGTCATCAGTAATTTTTGTATCCAGCCAACCAACTAAATCATCCATTCTCTTATATGGATCTGAAATTTGAAAAGCTTGTGCTTTAGCAATTTTGTCGGCAATTATCTTTTCTAATTTCATTTTTGCATCCGAATAATCTTCTGCCAATTCCGCTGGCACCGATAACCCCTCAGATCGATAAGTTTCTTGTACCAACCGTGGAATGTCGTCAGGCAATTTAATGCATGACGGAAGCAAAATCCGGGTGTTCATTAATAGGTATTTACTATAAATAAGTTCAGCCCCGCGGTCAAAGCCAAAATCATTCATTCCGGTAATAAAACACTGGGCCTGAACCAGTTTAGCCGGACGATTTCGCTCATGCCGGTGCAGGCGTCCAATCCGCTGAATCAGTAAATCCATGGGACAGATATCCGAAATTAAAACATCAAAATCCAAATCACAGCTTTGCTCAAAGATTTGTGTGCCAACCACAATGCAACGCTTAGGTCGTCTGCCTTCCTGTTCACTATTGGCACCTAATTTTTCGAAGAGATCCTTCTCTTTATGTGCCCGATCCATAGCCAGAAAGCGGGAATGCAGCAATTGGACATCTTCATGAAAGATTTGACTAAGTAAACGAGCTATATCCTGAGCGCGTTTTACAGTGTTTAAAATAATACCTGCACAACCACCCTCTGAAAGCAAGTCTTTCAAAATCGACACGATTTGCTCATCTTCGGACAAAATATTTAATGCAACTTCAAGAGGGCGCGTTTCGCCGCAAACCTTCTTCTGAAATATATTGCAGCCATCAGTTAAGGTAATAATCGGATACTTATTAGTAGTTGCCCACGAAGGTAAAATCGGAGCTTCAGGTATTTCTGTATCAAACACCGGGTCATATTCATTAACAGGCAAATATTTTGGGTTTAGATAGGCGTCAACCAATTGTTTACGCTTGTCTCCCGGCAGAGTGGCGGAAAGTACAACTACCGGCACATTATACATCCCGAACCAGTTCAAAACTTTGTATAAATACTGGCTCATATAAGCGTCATAAGCGTGGCACTCGTCTATAATCACAACTTTATTGGCAAGACCTAGGTGCCGTAATGCCAAATGTTTTTGCTTTAATCCACCCATGAGAACTTGGTCAATGGTACCGATAACAAATTCAGCCAGTATGCCTTTTTTTCGACCGGAAAACCATTCATGAACTATGATGGCATCATCTCCAGTCTCTTCGTTCTTCTCTCCGCCTACCATGAAATAACCCATTTCTTTTGTGGCAGTTCGAATTTTATCATAAAGTTCGTTAAGGTCTGCCTTCCCGTGGGCAAGGTGTACGGCGTGGTCAACGCCGTCTTCCAGCCGTTCAATCCAACTACAAATTCGTAAAAACAAACCGTTGGCAGTTGCCTGAGTAGGTAACGCGAAAAACACGCCACTTCTTTTCGTCTTATTTGCCAAAAGTTCAGCCGCAGCAAGTGCAGCCTCTGTTTTTCCTTCGCCCATTGGCGCTTCAAGTATCACTATTCCAGGCCGTGACACATTCTCAAGTAATTTCAGTATGGCTGTCTGTACCGGACGCGGACTTTCAATATCAAAGCGTTTGTTATAGAACTTTTGGCCCATCCATTCCCAGGCATTGTCCGGGTTCCAGCACTCCGGAAGATCTATTTCCTCCCACGCGGCCCTTGCCCGCTCGACAGACGATATTATCCTACCGGACAAATCTATATACGGAAAATAGCTTTCGTTACTTACAATCCAATCCACCATAATTACCAGCCCACTAAGCAGTACCTGAGCCGCAATATCAGGCTGCCAGGACTGTGCTTCCTGTTTTGAAACACCGGCAAGCTGTAGCGCATATGCCAATAATTCCTGCTGAAGCTCACTCCAGGCCTCTTGCTCTTTCTGCCATCCCAAATCCAACTGATATGCTGTTCGCAAATCAAAGAGTTGTTTACTATTTGGTGGTTGTCCATGGTGTCCTCCGAGAATTACCGCCAGCTTTCGTGAAAATTCATATCGTTTAAGAATAAGCTGAGAAGCCCAGTGATGTCGTGCTTCGCTGGTATGGATGTTGTTTAAGAGCGGCAGTCCTGCATTAATTATTTGATTACGCAGTTGTTCATCAAATTCCGAATTATTGAGTTTCCCCTGAAAAGCAGGGATTGCTTTGCCAAAGTCATGCCCTGCGGCGAGGAAAACAAAACATTGCAGCGCTGTATCTTCAGATTCATAAGCACCAGCCTGTTTTAAGTTAAGCCCGCACGCAATACGCCGTTTAGTACACGAAGGAAGCCAATGATGCCAAACCAATTTTGCCATCTCCGCAGCATCTGCCATATGCATCACCAGCGGTAGCCATAGGTTGGGTTGGTCATTTCTAGTTTTTTTTGCCCAGAGCACCTTCATCCGCCAGCTTTCCGAACTCATTATTTGGTTTCACCTCAACAGTTTAACTTTTCCGCAAACCCAAAAACTACTTGCTTCCATATTTCAACATTTCTTCTTAAATAACCTGTCATTTCCTCAGGTTTTCTTGCGACAAATAAAGACATTTTTCGACTTTACACTTTTTCTTTTTTGTAGAAAAGGGATAACAATGATTTGCCAAGCTCTTATTTTACTCGCAAAGGTGCAACCCCCTAACAAAAAATTCCCTCAGAACATTTTAATTAGTCTGAGGGAACAAAAAACACTGCTAGCCTTACCTTGCCTTTTCTTCTTCCACATGGCTAACTTCTTTAAATTCATGCATGTGACCTTTTAATACATATCCCAAGTTAGTTTTACTGATTATTGCTACTAATGAAACAGCTAAACCCGCAGGTATAGTTAAGCATACTAGGAGATCATGCTCGCCTTTTTGATATTATTTAAAGACTGATTTTAAGAAAAATCCGTCTTTCGGAACAGCTTACTTTAATCTATTTCACCTTATATTTTGAGAGTTAATATAATTGTTCTGCCATTTTCCATCTCAAAATACATATTAAAATCCGCATAAGGATTCTCTACGAGTCTATAGACGTTATACCCATTCTTAACATATTTAGATTCAGACAGATAGTACGCGATTCTATAAAGACGCACATATCTTTTAAATTCCTAAAAATCTCGGCTTATGCTCTTAATAAACTGATAATCTTTAAACTCAATTTCATACGATTTGATAATTCTATATGGAAGCAGGCTGCCATCGGATATTTCGAAATGCAATGCACTTTTCCTATATGACATTAAATCCACAACTTCTTGTCGCAATTTTTCTTGGGGAATTGGGTCTGCACAAACAGTTAGAACTTCATTTTCCTTAGTCTCAATTGAAAATATTTCAAACAAGTTATCCACCTCCTTAAAAAATAATTTTCTGTCCGCTAAATACTGTTTCAGTCAGCTTTAGATTTGGCACCATAAGCCCGACCCTTGTTAAATCAACTCTATGTACCAAGTTTTGTTTGGCTTTTAGAAATTCTCTGGTCAGGTGCTTTTTTCTAAGGTCATCTCTGGCATATGCTTTAAATAGGTATTGCACCTGCTGCCTAGTGCCATAACTTCCACAACCAAGCAATAAATCGTAATAGATAAATACCTCTTCTATGCGTGGTGTCATTTTTCGGTAATCAATTGAGGAATGCAAGTCTAAAACAGCAAGCACCAAGTAAAATTTATTATCTTTAAATCCATAATTCTCAACATAAAAGCATGGTAAAAACCTGCTTAATTCTTTAATCATATCTATCTCATATAATGCCTTCCACCACGCTTCATCGTTATGCCCTAACTCTAAAAATAATAATTTACTAAAATAAACACAATGGTAAATCCATGGGTATACAGTATACGGAACCTAATCCCTATTGCAACTAAAGCAACATAAGCTCTTTCGCTACCCATCTTTGGCCCAAAAAGACAATATACAAATTTATTCAATAGGAATAAACGAAGCCGGCGAATGGGAAATCCTTGGCTTTGATATTGGTATAGCAATTGAATATGATCTGAATAATTGTGTTTTAACGCTAAAACAAAAAAGCCATCTTCTGCTAAAAGATGGCTGAAAAACTACTTACTGGCACCCTTCGGCCTTAAAATCCTTGATCAGTTTATGCAGCGCCCGCTTCTCGATACGCGAAACATAAGAGCGGGAAATCCCCAGCTTGCGAGCAATTTCTTTCTGCGTCTTGCGCATCCCGTTAAACAATCCGAACCGCAGTTCCAATACATTCTTTTCCCGGCCGTTCAACTTCCTGACTTTATCCAGCAGCCGCCGCTGCTCAAAATTATTCTCCACGATTTCTGCCACAACTTCCGCATCAGTACCCAATACATCAATCAGGGTAATTTCATTACCCTCTTTATCAACACCAATTGAATCATACAAAGAAATTTCTACCCGGTTTTTCTTGATGGCCCGCAGGTGCATTAGAATTTCATTTTCAATGCACCTGGCAGCGTATGTGGCCAGCCGGGTGCCCTTATTACGGTTAAAAGTATTGATGGCCTTGATTAAACCGATGGTACCTATGGAAATCAGGTCGTCATTATCCTCTCCGGTACTGTCAAATTTTTTAACGATATGCGCTACCAGGCGCAAATTCCTTTCCGCGAGAATACTCCGGGCCGTCTCATCACCCCGGGCCAACAATTCCAGATACTTCGCTTCTTCAGCTTCGTTGAGAGGTTGTGGAAAAGTGTTGTTAGCGATGTACGAAACCAGCAATAACAACCCATTGACGAGTGATATGGCGGCAACCGCCATTAACTCAGGCACCATATTGTAACCCACCCCCGCCGATATTTTTTTTGCGTCACTTTAAATTATATGTTTTTTTTCGACATAAGGTGCCTGGCCAAGAAGTATAATTTTTGACATAATTAGCAATCTGACGAAATTATAAAGCATATCCTAACTTCCGGTGAAATAATCTAAAAATAAGATAGAAAAATCGAGGGAGGGGTATCATGAGAAGTATCAAGTTGATTGGGACGGGTTTCCTGATATTTCTGGCCTTACTGGTGTTCTCGCCTTTTTCGGCGGCTACTGGTGCTGCATCGGCGATAGAGATGCCGATACCTCCCGCCGCCGGCAACTGTAACAAATGCCATAGCCCCGCAACACACCCAATGAACAACTGCAGCGGCTGCCACGACCTGGGGAAATTTGAACCAGCAGCGGTACTGGCCGGCGGACACGGCGGGTTTATTGTAAGTGACCGGCGCAAGCTGTTATCCACTGCTCCTGTTGGCAATTGTCTGGCCTGTCATAGTTATACCAATGAATGTATGGGCTGTCACCCTTCATTTCATGGAATTTCCAATCCTGTCTTAACACCTGACCCCAACCCGCTGTGGGCGGCAGATTACATCCATGATGCAACCAGAATAAATAATTTTGTTGGCAAAGATAATACTTATAAATGTGAGATGTGTCACCTGCAGCAGCAAAGCTACGGCCGGAACTGGTGGCCGGCTATCCCACAGCACAACCTGAGTGTTTTCGGCACCATCTACAGTCACCAGAGCACTATCGGATCCGGTTGTCTGCAATGCCACGATGCCGCTCTGACCAGGGAACATTATCAGCGCAAGGGCCCTGCCGGTTTGCCGCTTGATTGCTTTACCTGCCATAGCAGTAAGGACAATACCATAAGAGTAGCCATCAAAAACAGGGACACCGGCTGCGGCGCGTGCCACAAACAGGCTCATAATGCCAACCTGACTCCTACCATACCGGCAGAAATTCCGCTATTTAACGGATTTCAATGGACACCGCCCATACCATTGGCAACCTGGACAGGTGATACCTGGGTGCCGGCAGAATTCCTGCCTGGCGGGTACCGCCTGATTTCCAGCCGCCGCAGTGATGTCACCGCTGACCAAGTCTGGAATTATTACCGGAGCCAACTGGTTGCCGGAGGCTGGACGCCGTTTTCACCCGAACCGGCAGACAACGCAAAGGATTTCCGGGTTAAATTCACCAAAGGCCAAGCCGGTGTCTTAATCTGGTACTACGGCGGTATTTATCATAGCAACGACCCGGTATTGCCGCAGGGCGCGCGCATCGAAATCATATACGGGCCACTTATTTAGCTTTAACCATACCGCCGCGCATCATAACCGCGCCCACCAAACCGGTCAAAAAACCGCCGATATGCGCCCACCATGCCACCAGGTCGCCCTGAGTGCCAATGCCGGCGACACCGTTTAATAACTGCAGCCCGAACCACAAAACCAGGAAAATAACAGCCGGCACTTCGAGAAAAGTAAAAAAGAAAATAATCGGAATCAGGGCAATGATCTTGGATTTAGGGAACATAAATAAATATGCTCCCAGCACCCCGGCAATAGCCCCGCTGGCCCCGATCATCGGTGCGGTGGAAACAGGGTTGATAGCCATCTGCACCAGAAAGCCGGCCAGACCGGTGGCCAGATAAAATAGCAGGTAACGCACCGAACCAAAGCGATCTTCCACATTGTCACCAAAAACCCACAAAAATAGCATGTTCCCGCCCAGGTGCAGCCAACCGCCATGGAGGAACATAGCGCTAAATAACGACAGGTATGCATCCATCTGCCCGCCGCCGGACAGGATTATGGCCGGCACCGCACCATACTTCATGACAAACTGCTGCAGCCCATATTGATCAAGCCCCAACTCATACAAAAAAACTAGCACATTGATTATTATTAAGGCCATATTGACCTTCGGAAAGTGCTTTGATTTGATACTGTCTCTAATCGGGATCATCGCGTAACCTCCTGATTGTTTTTATGCGCTGCTTTACCCCATTATTATAATACAGTTGCCCAAAATAAATGTAACTGAGTGTACAAGAATGAGAGTAACAAAAAAGACATCACCGCCTCTGGTTCCGGGGCCGTGATGTTTTTTTTGCTCCCGTATTCAGTCTTCATAATTTCTTAACATTTTTGCCATAACTTTTATAATTTTTAATGGTATAATTTTTTTAAAAACAAAGGAGATGAAGTGCATGTTTAAACGTTTTTACCTGCCGGCGATCCTAATCGTAAGTTTTTTGACGGGGGCGATGTTTATATTCGGAGGCCTGACGGCATATAAATACATTTTCCCGGACGATACCGCCCGGGCCAGCCAACCGTCGACAGCCATCACGATCGGACCCGACGGCATTGCCGGTACAGTGGAACAGGTCAATCCGGCGGTGGTGAACATTGAGACTGAAGTAATTTCAAATAGCGGTATTGAAAATAACCCCTACTTCAATGACCCTTTTTTCCGGGAGTTCTTTGGTGACAACTATCATTTTAACCCCCGGTCGCAAATCTCCAAAGGTCTTGGAACCGGGTTTGTCACTGATAAAACAGGCCTGATTCTGACTAATGAACATGTTATTCATGGCGCCTCTAAAATCAATGTAAAAATCCAGGGCTTTGCCGACCCAGTGCCAGCGGAAGTGGTTGGCGCCGACCCGGAACTGGATCTGGCTGTGTTGCGGGTTAAAGTAAAAAAAGACCTGCCCGCCATCAAAATGGGGGATTCCGATAAAGTTAAGCCGGGGGACTGGGTCATTGCCATTGGCAACCCGTACAACCTTGACCATACTGTAACGGTTGGCGTTATCAGTGCTAAAAGCCGGGGTCCGCTGACCATCGGCAACCGACAATTTAAAAACCTTTTGCAGACCGACGCCGCCATCAACCCCGGTAACAGCGGCGGGCCGCTGATGACCGTAAACGGTGAGGCTATCGGTATTAATACGGCGGTAAGTGCACAGGCTCAGGGCATCGGCTTTGCCATTCCGATTAATACGGTCAAAAATGTCCTTGCGGAATTGATCAGCAAAGGCAAGGTTGTCCGACCTTATATGGGCGTGTATCTCCAGCCGCTGGACAAAGAATTGGCCGATTATCTCAGTGCTCCCGGTACAGCCGGCGCGCTGGTGGCCAATGTAATGCCCGGCGGACCGGCAGATAAGGTCGGCCTAAAAAAAGGTGACATCATTCTTAAGGCCAACGATAAAAAAATTAAAACGCCGGATGATATTACCGACGTAGTCAAGCAAAGCAAAGTGGGCACAAAGCTGACCTTGGAAATACTGCGCAAAGGCAAGACGGAATTTATCAGTCTGACCCTGGCGGAAAAGCCAGTATCCGTTCAATAACCTTTTTAAATACCGGAGCCGCGGTTTTACCCCCGCTCTCACCCTGCTCAATCATCACCGTCACCACATACCGAGGGTTTTTGACCGGCGCATAACCGGAAAACCAGGCATCAATATTGAGCCCGGCGGCCCCTGCCTGAGCAGAGCCGGTCTTGCCGGCGCTGCCCCCGTTTTGGACATAGGCTTCCCTACCGGTTCCATAAAGGGTAACTGTTTCCAACATTGAGCGTATTTTCCCGGCCGTTTCTTCGGAAACGGCCTTTCTGCCGGCCCCGGCAGGAAAACTGCGCACCACCTGGCCGGTATAATCACGGATTTCCTGTACCAGCCGGGGTGTCTTATAAATTCCGTTATCAGCTACTGCCGCCATCATTGCCGTCACCTGCACCGGACTGGCCAGCACCGGCCCCTGGCCGATACTGCTGTTAACCATATTATACCGTTTGGCGATTGCTTGCAGATTCTGCCGCCGGTCCGGCAGATAAGGATAGCCAATGATTTCCTGCTTATCCATGCCGAAACGCCCGGCGTAATCAATCAGTTTTGCCGCCCCCAGTTTCAGGCCCAGCCGGGCAAAAGTAGGATTGCAGGAAATCGCCATAGCCTGATTGAAGTTTATCAATCCGTGGCCTGCCGGTTCATAACAGCGCACAAAATCTTCCTGTTTGCCCAGGCAGAGAAACTGCGTTTCAGGCCGGGCAAGACCTTCTTCTAATACTGCCGCCGCCACCACTACCTTAAAAACCGATCCGGGCTGAAAAAGCCTGGTATTGCGGTCCAAAAATGCATTATAAACTTTTGCCGGTACCGTAACCGCTGACAGGGAAAACTCGGGCCGGCTGGCCTGGGCCAGGATATCCCCGGAATACGGCTCCATCACCGTTACTGCTCCGGCAGTGATGCCCATTTCATCCATTACCGCTTCCACTTCCCGCTGGATATTTTTATCCAGGGTCAGGACGAGGCTCTGTCTTTGTTGGTCAACCAGCCCACTTTCGATTTGGTAACCCAAGCCCGGGATAAACCGGCCTTTTCCGTCCACATAAGCCCTGGCTCCCCGGGTAGGCACTGTGCCTTTTAATTCACGGTCATAATATAATTCCAGACCCATTTTACCTACCCAGTCACCTGTGGAATACTTTTTATCAGCAGATAATGCCTGCAGTATCTTAACTTCCTGACCAGCAGTGATTTTACCCACATAACCGAGCACATGGGCTGCCAAATCAGGCACACCGTTGCGTAAACGGAAACTGCCCACCAATACCCCGGGCAGCCTGGCCGCTTTTATTTGTCGGGCTTGCTCCACCGTAAGGCCCATGGGCAGCACCCGGGGTTTTTGACCCAAACTGCCGGCCATTAGCTGTTCGTGCACACCCGGCATTTGCGCTAAATGCCTGACTACTGCCGATTTATCTGTCATGGCCGCCGGAAACACCACCAGCCGAGCCTCTTCCTGCAAATTGGTCAGCGGCTTCAAGTTCTTGTCCAATATGTCACCGCGCACAGGCAGCTCAAGAGAAATCATCTGGCTTTGCTGGCCCAAAGCCCTGACGGCATAGAAATCGTGCCGGTAGACCATGATATAGGCCAAATGCCCGCCAAGACTAACAAAACCCAGCAGCAGCAGACAAAAGACCCATATTGTCCGTTTTCTTCTCCTATCATCCATCCGTCGTTCCTCCGGTCTTATATACCACATTTGGTTAATCCAACCATTATTAGCATAGTCAAAATCCCGGCCATTTATACGACTAAACCCGGACACCCGGCTAATGCATTTGTCGTACCAGGAGAATAATGGTATACTTTGAAGAGAAAATGTCGAATCTCAGGAGAGGATCGTGTTGTATCAACGCCGGTCTTTAATTAAAGATAAATATTACCTGGTGCTATTGGTTGTCTTTTTGCTGAGTATTGCCGCCATTGCCGCCGCGCACCCTGCTGTCAGCAGTGACGGATACAATTACTTCGTTTACCTGAGGTCGGCGGTATTTGACGGGGACCTTGACTTTCACAATGATTATGCCCAAATCAGCGACGTTTGGTTCTGGAAAACTTATCAGCCGCGGGAAACTCCCACCGGTTACCTAAGTAACGTTTTCTCTGTGGGACCGGCTATTCTATGGGCGCCTTTTTATCTGACCGCCCATGGACTGGTAACAGTCATCAACCTCTTTGGCGGCAGCATTCAGGCCGACGGTTTTTCCCGGCCATATGAACTTGCTGTATTCATCGGCAGCAGCTTTTATGCCTTCCTGGGCTTTATGCTTACTTACCAAATGGGTAAAACCCTATTTCGTCCGTTAGTCGCCCTATTTAGCACTATAATCATCTGGCTTGGCTCATTTATTGTATACTACACAATTTTTGAGCCTTCGATGTCGCATGCCGTATCTTTTTTTACCGTCACCCTTTTTATCTGCTGCTGGCACAAAACAAGACCGCGCCGCCGGGCTGCCGGCTGGCTGGTGCTGGGCATAACCGCCGGTTTGATGATGCTGGTGCGCTGGCAGAACGGTATTTTTATGCTTTTTCCGGCCATAGAATCGTTAATTGGCTACTTTGCCTCGGTCAACCGCCGCGATTGGCGCCGGATGCGGTCATTACTGGCCGGCAATGTGATTTTTTTGCTGGCGGCGGTATTGGCTTTTCTGCCACAGATGGCAGCCTGGAAAATAATTTACGGCGGGTTGCTGACAATCCCGCAAGGCAGCAGCTTCATGAAATGGGACGCCCCTTTTATCAGCGAGCTGTGGTTTTCTTCCCGGCACGGCCTGTTCTCCTGGACACCGCTGGTTTACCCGGCGGTAATAGGTTGGCTGCTGTTAGCCAAAAAGAACCGGCAGTTAGCCGGGATGATAGCATTGACATTTCTGGCCATGAGTTACACCAACAGTGTCATTGCAGACTGGTGGGCGGGCTGGGGTTTTGGCATGCGGCGGTTTGACGGTTTTCTGTTGTTATTTGCCCTGGGCCTGGGGGCGCTGCTGGATACCCTGGCAGATCGTTATAAAAAGGCTTTACCGGTTTTAATTGTGTTTTTATCATTTACAGTCATGTTTAACTTTTACCTGCTAAAGCTTGTCCGCAACGGAACCGTCCACCGGGGCGGGGTGGTGGATTTCGCCCGGATTATGCCCCCTCAGTTAGCACCACTGTACACTAAAACCGGTTATCCCTTTTCTTTTCCGGCCAACTGGTTATTCAGCTTGCGCTACGGTCTCTCCCCCGCCCGGTATGATACTTTAGTGGGGGCCTATATCGATGACCCGCATTTTTTCGGCAATCATATTGATTTAGGCCAACACCGGCACTATCTGGGGGCCGGCTGGTCCGCCGGCGAAACCGAGCAAAAGCAGCCAGGCTTGGATTATAGCCGCTCAATCGGTCCTGAATCAGTACTTTACATACCTGTGCGCAGTCGAACGGATTACCTGATGCACATCAAGCTCCGGCCCTTTACTTACCCCCACCCCCCACAGCTTAAAGTCTCCTTCTTGCTGAATGAACAGGAATTGACAACATTAAAGCCAGGGGCTAACTGGACTGAATATACGATAAAAATCCCCAGGGCAGCCCTGCAAAACGGGATTAACGTCATGCGCTTGGGTTATGCATACTACGGTATGCCGGAGCAGGTCACAGCCGGTGACCGTGACAAGCTTCCACCGGGTATAACGGTTGACTACATCAGGTTTGAGAGCAGCGGTACACCGGCTAAAAAGAACGGTTACTGGAAATAACTGTGGCCAAGCGCCCGTAACCCGGGCGCACCAAAAGCATGAAACCGGCGGGATAACCCCGCCGGTTTCATGCTTTATTAATCCTGATCAGAACCCCTATACGGTTAAAGTACGTTTACGGCAATACTTATCTGCAGCCAATTAGGCCAGAGCTTTATAGTGCTTTTCAATAAAAGCCCGAATAGTCTCCCTGGCTTTGTCAACAGTTGCCAGTTCAGCGGCAGTAAAGCGATAATAACCTTTTTTCTCGTCTAAATCAAGCTCATCCGCCAACCAGCCGGTCAAGCCACCGCCCTTTTTATCAACTTCAAAATGGCCGGAAATTTCCTGCTGGGTATGGGCCGGCTGAAAATTAAAGACTAACTCATCCAGTTTACCGGCAAGCCAGGAAGTCGGACGAAAATCAATAATCTGATATTGCCCTGTATATGATTCAGCTTTAGGCACAAAACCCAGTTCTTTAAAACCATCAAGAAAGTTCTTCATTAAACCGGATGGTAAAACCGTAATATAATCATAGTCTTTTGCGTCCAGAGCCTCTTTGATATCCAGATTGGTTAAAAAATAATATTTGGTATTCACCGAGGATACCGGTATGTATTCCGGAATCTTAAAAGTGAAGGGAAACTCCTTCTCATCATTAGGTGCGATAACAAATCCGTCTACAACTTTGGCACGAACCACCACATCATTAAAATTAAAGCTATTATCTCCTTTTTTATAGACAGACTTTACTTTTAAATCCACGGAAATCTCTCCGATAGCCTGTTCCACCTCACCGCCGCTGATATGTATTTTACCGTTAACCACTTCGCCCATGACCACTACGTCTTTATCCAGCACCAAGTCTATTTTGGCCGCGCCGATGCCAATCCGGGACAAAAACTTTTTAAACATCGAACCCCTCCTTTTTTAGAAAATTATATACTACCAATTATATCAGATAAAAACTAATAAAAACAAGCGTTAAAGTATATTTTACCCTTCTGCAGCCCCCTCTTTATCCAGCAACACAATCCCCCGCGGAAAACTTTTCAAAATTTCCAGCACCTCGTCCCGGGTATCGGGGGTAACATGCACTACCACTTCGCCGGTCTTGGCATTACCGGTGCTGACAATACCCAAACCGTCAAATCCTTCGATAATGTTATCCAGCATGATTATATCCTTCGGGTCCAGCCTAACCCGGATTTTGTTTGTAGTCATCCTTATACCTCCCGTCGCCTTTATTACCGGGTTATTTCGGTTATTTCCCATCACCCCGGGCAGGTTTTGCCCGGCGCACCAAATCCAGTGCCGCTACCGGCCGGTCCGTTTTCATCAGCACCATTTGCTGCGGGTGGGGTGCAGCTTCAATAGGCTGCCCTGCCTCATTCCACATCGATGCCACCACCTGGGTAAAGGTTTCGGTTTGCGGTCCGGCAAACTCAAGTTCATCGCCCGGTACCATCCGATTGCGCTGTTCAACTACAGCCAGACCGCTTTCGGGGCGATATGCCCTAACCACGCCGACAAAATCATAAAACCGCCGGTAATCGGCAGCATAGTTTTCACCCCCGGCATCCGGGCGGCCAAAAAAGAAGCCGGTGGTGTAGTCCCGGTGACTTACTTTCAGTATCTCCGCCAACCAGCGGGGATTGGTGACATAAGCTGCCGGATTTTCAAAAAAAGCGTCAATGGCCTGCCTATAGGCGTTAACCACCGTAGCCACATAATGGACGCTTTTCATCCGGCCTTCAATTTTGAAGCTGTCGATTCCCGCCGCCACCAGCTCCGGGATATGTTCAATCATACACAGGTCCTGGGCATTAAATATGTAACTTCCCGCTTCATCTTCCGCCACCGGAAAATACTGACCGGGCCTCGTTTCCTCCACCAGACTGTACCGCCAGCGACAAGGCTGGGTACATTCACCAAGGTTGGCGGAACGACCGGTAAGAAAATTACTTAGCAGGCACCGGCCTGAGTATGAAATACACATGGCGCCGTGCACAAAGGTTTCCAATTCTAGCTGCACCCTGTTCCTGATGGCCCCAATTTCCGCCAGGGAAAGCTCCCGGGCCAAGACGATGCGCGCCGCCCCCGCCGCACCCCAAAAACGGGCTGCAGCCCAGTTTGTGGTATTAGCCTGAGTACTGATATGTGCCGGCAAATCCGGGGCTGCGCCTTTAACAGCTAACAAAACCCCGGGGTCAGCCACCAAAACGGCGTCCACCCCCATCTGATACAGTTCCCTGGCATAATCGGGCAGTCCGTCAAGGTGCCGGTTATGGGCAAAGATATTGATGGTCACATATACCTTTACCCCACGCTCATGGGCGTATTTTACGGCCGCAGCCATTTCTTCCGGGGCAAAATTCCCGGCCGCGGCCCTGAGGCCGAACTCCTTCCCCCCTAGGTACACGGCATCCGCACCGTAATGCACAGCCATGATTAACTTTTCCATGTCCCCCGCCGGGGCCAATAGTTCCGGTTTTTTCACAGCACACCTCTATTTCTTGATACTTACGGCCAAACCGTCACCCATCGGGATTACAGTTGTCTCCAAATTCGGATGAGTGGTCAGCATATGCAAAAAATCCCGCAGCCGCCGCACCATAGTTCGCCGCCGGCGTTCAATACCTTCTTCCGGCATTACTATCAGCCCATTAGAAAAAACATTATCAAATACCAGTAAACCGCCGGGTTCCAGTTTGGCGTACAAAATCTCAAACAGCCGGCTATACTGGCCTTTGGCCGCATCCACAAAAATAAAATCATATCCTCCCGGCAATACCGGCAGGACATCAATTGCATGACCCTTCAACAGAGTTATGCTGTCTTCCAGTCCCGCCCGACGGATGTTCTTCATAGCTTCCACTGCCCGCCGCTCATTGATTTCCACCGTAGTCACGGTGCCATCAAAAGGGGTCGCCGCCAGGGCTAGCCAAATGGTGGAATAAGCAATGGCAGTCCCTACTTCCAGTATCCGCCGGGCACCATTCAGGCGCACCAGAAACCAGAGCAACCCGGCCACTTCCGGGGGTACAATGGAAACATGGTTGGCTGTCGCCCAGGCTTCCATTTCGCGCATAAAGTCCGGACGTGCGGGGGCCAGGGCGCGAATATATTGTTCAATAGCCGGATTTAAAATATTTTCCTTCTCCATAATCTTATTATCTCACTCTTAAGGGGTTTTAAACCGACTGATGTATTTTGCTTTATTGCGGTTGTGTTCTTTGATGGTACGCCCGAAAACATGCTCCCCGGCTTCAGAGACCACAAAAAACATATAATCCTCTTTGGCCGGGTTAACCGCCGCCTGCAGCGAAGGCCGGCCTGGCGAGGCTATCGGACCAATGGGTAAACCTTTGAATTTATAAGTGTTATAAGGCGAATCCACCTGCAAGTCTTTATACAACAGCCGGGTTTTATTGGTGCCCAAAGCGTACTGGACAGTCGCGCAAGACTCCAGTTTCCACCCTTTTTTCAGCCTATTCAGGAACACTGCCGCCACCTTTGGCCGTTCCTCATCCTGCTGGGCTTCCCGTTCAATAACCGAAGCCAGAGTTACCGCCTGGTGCACTGTCATTCCTAGGGCAGCGGCCTTTTGCCTGAACTCCGGCGTGATTTCCCGGGCAAAACGGGCCAGCATCAAATTTATTATTTCTTCTTCCGTGGTACCCCGGTTAATCCGGTAAGTATCCGGAAATAGGTAGCCCTCCAGCCTTTTTTCCCCCGCCGGCAACCCCTGTAAAAAATCATAAGTAAAATTACCCCGGGCTGCCAGTTCCATAAACTTATCCCTATCCGCAAAACCCTCGTCAGCCAGCAGATCGGTAATCTGTCGCAAGGTGAAACCTTCCGGTACGGTAAATGTCAGGCTGTTAACCTCACCGCTGGAAATCCGGCTGGCAATCTCCGGCACCGACATGCCGGAATTAAGCGTATATTCCCCGGCCTGCAGCTTGCCGGCCAACCCCTGATACCTGCTGTATATATCAAAGGCCCGCTGATGACGAATCAGGCCCGCATCTGTTAAAATGGCACTGATTTTCCGGGTAGAAACCCCGGCAGGTATGTTTACAATTTTTTCCTGCGGATTCCCGCTGTCAACTGGCTGCAACATGGACCGGTAGGAAGAATAACCATAAACCGCTGCCGCCAGAATTAAAACAATAAACAGTAAAAAAAACTTCCGCATTGCATCAACTCATTTCCGGTGATTTTCAATTTCCTACATAATTATACAACGTTCGTTAAAAGTAAACAATAAAAAACGGGCGTCTTTTCACGCCCGTTTAATATCATCATCTTCTTCAAGATTCAACAGGATAACCGGATCGGCAATGCGTTTCACCACTTCATCCATTACCAGCTCTATATGCACACCCTGGGTAGCCACTACCGGGATAATCGGCTTATAACGGTATATGCGCTGCAGCAGCTTAATTGTAGTGGTGGCAACTTCTCTTGGGGTTTCATCAATCTTGGTGACCACCATAATATCGGCCTCATCCAGTAATACATTGCCCTGCTCCATAATTATTTCGCTTTTGATACCTGCAGGCACAACAGTCACTAAAATTTCACCAAGCTTACGTGTTTCCGGGGACTTATACCCGTCATTGATGCCCACTGCTTCAAGCAGCACCACATCCGGCAGTGTAGCCACAGCCGGGATATCACGCTGTGTCAGGTGTCCCAGGTGCAGTACCGACCGAACTTTATTCAGTTCATCCAGCGCCCGCCGGGCATGTTGAATCAAAGCGTTTTGCTCTTTTATCCTATTTACCGCATTGCGCACCACCCGGTCGATATCACCGATTATATCCTCGCCGGGCTGGGGAATAGCAATAGTCAGGTAAGTGGCATCAATACCTTTCAACAGAAACGGCTTTTCGTCCTGGACCCCGGAACCCACGGCCAGCGGTTGATAATTCTTTTGTTTTAGCCCGCGGTATATCTCTCCCAACACAGTGGATTTACCCGCATCGTTGCGCCCCGCCACCACAATCTTTTTCATGAGCATTCCTCCTTGTCTTCATCCGCAAAACGTCCATAACTCATTAATATATATGCGGCTGGCAGAGAAATGATTCTACTGAGCGGCAGGTTCGGCTGACCGGCTGGTTCTACTGACCGGCAGGTGAACCGGAAACAGGCGGGGAAACTTCATTTACAGGCGGTGGTGGCACCGGATTATTGGGCTCCACCGGGGCATACGGTTCTCCATGGATACCATTACTATCTGCGGTCGGAATTTCCGGCAATGTTTCCGGCTGTGTTTCCGGTTCGGCAGTCGGATCGTTAGGTGCAGCAGAATTGCTGCCGCCCGGCGGAACCGGCTTGGGCGGGTTATTGACACCCGTACGCGGCACGGAAGAAGCTGCGGCACCGCCTGGACCCGTCAAAATAATATGATCCTGCGGATTATAAAAACTGGTCGGCAGTTTTTCCTTTTTCAGCAGCCGTCCGCCGCTGTAAACCAGCTTTTGTGAAACAACCTTATATCCTTTTACACCTTTCTGCTTGACCGTCTGCTTTCCCGCTGCCAAAGCAGGGTCTTGTTTGGTGACGGTTTCATATGGATAATCATTAATAACGGTATTAACTATCCTGACCTCTTTTTTGTTTTTCTGGTCTCCATATAGCTTAAAAGTAATGCTGTTGCCAACTAGCTGAGACTTAATTAACAAATATGTATCATAATTATTCTTAAACCGCAAATCCTTGCCGCCATACGCCACGGCGGCATCCTGGCCCAGCGGGACATAGCTGACCACCAGGGAGTGACTGCTGCGCTCTACAAGTTGTAAATCAGCCAGCAAAATAGTGTTATAAAGGGTAGTGGAAACCTGGCAAACGCCTCCGCCCAAACTGTCGATAAACTCTTTGTTTAGTATGGCCGGTGCTAATTTGTATCCCGCCTCCTGGCTACGCGGCCCGACAATTTTGTTGAAGGAAAACTCCTGGCCCGGTTTGATTTCCAGTCCATCCAAGGCCGCTGCGGCAACTTTGATATTATAAACCCGGTTGGTTTTACGCAAGTCAAACCGGGTCGTAAACTGAGTCACCAGACCGTTTACACCCATCGCCCGGACATCTTCTGTAGTGCGGGCCGGCCGCACCGACACCAGCTTTAGCGGCATTTCATTGCCGGTCAAAGCCTCCTTCATCAGCCAATCCCAGGCTGCTTCCAGGTCAACCCCATTTCCATCCGTACTATCAATTACCTGTACAGTATCATCCGGATTTACCGCCAGTACGGCATCCCGCGGCGGGACACGAACTGCCTTGGTAATTTCATCAAGGGCTTGCTGCAGCTTTTTCTTGTCTGCTGTATATTCCAGCTGTACATCCCCTAAGGTTCCGACCAATTGCTGACGCTCCCGCCACTGAGTCAACCAGAATCCCCGGCGACCCTTAGCGTAAGCCTTGGCAACTATATCCTCAGCCGCCAGCCGGAAACCCGCCTCATGTAATCTAAACGCTCCGCCGCCACCCTGATAAGTTACTGATATAGTTTTATCAGCCAGCGCTTTTTCATATTCCTTAATCTTGGTCAAAGCCTCTTGCCGGGTCAGACCGCCAAGTTCAGTACCACCCACCCGGACTCCGGGGAAAATCATGTCCTTTTGGCCCATAATATACACTGCTGCACCAAAAGCGGCAAATGCCGAAATGAGCAGAATACCGATAAGAATAACTGCTATTTTCAGTTTAGACCCGCCCATGTCCACACCTCGCCAGCTAACTTATGTGAAAAACTCTTCAATAGTTTAAATTATATTATACGCAAACAGAAAAATTCCTCTTTTTCCCTATGACAACAAACAAAATAACTTATTAAAAAAAGAAAGCATCGCTGCTTTCTTTATTCTTCCTCAACCATTTGCGACCAGGCGTCGGCCACTTCTTCCCACTCATCATCATCCTCGATGTCTACCAGTACTTCATTACCTTCTTCATCTTTGGTGATTTTCAGAATAATAGCTTCAGTTTCTTCATCTGCCGCTTCCTCTGCCACCGGAATCAGAATGGCGTATTCCGCATCACGCACCTCAATAATATCAACAACTGAGAAATTATGTTCTTTGCCTTCATCATCAGTCAAAGTAATTATATTATCTTCTTGTTTCATTCGGACTCACCTCTATTCATTTTAGTATTGTAATTGTATATTAGAAAAAACTGGTTGTCAACCTGCCCACATTTATCTGTATTTTACCCTGATTACACTTTTGTTATACTGTTCAAATAACCTTGCAGAATAAATACCGCCGCCATTTTGTCTATCACCTTTTTCCTTTTGGCCCGGCTGACATCTGCTGCAATCAATGCTTTTTCCGCTGCAACAGTAGAGAGCCGTTCATCCCAGGTAACTACCTGCATGGCTGCAGCAGCTTCTAATAGTTCAATAAATTCCAGCACCTGCCCGGCTTGGGGACCTAATGTCCCATCCATATTCCGGGGCAGACCGGCGACAATCTTTTCTACACCGTATTCCGTAATGATTTGTCCCAGACGTGCCATATCATTGGCCAGGCTTTTGCGCCTGATTACTTCCAGGCCCTGAGCCGTCCAGCCCAGCGGATCACTGAGGGCTACGCCGATAGTCTTCGTACCTATATCCAAACCCATTATTCTCATCTACATCACCCTAAATTACTTTAATACAAAAATCCGGGCATACCGGCCCGCAGTACCCGCATAGCAAACATTTTCGGGACTGCACAATGGCCCGGCCGGCTTCTAAAACCAGTGCCTCATGACGACATTTTTGCACACACCGGCCACACCCGGCACACCAGTTTTCAATATGCAGCCGGCGGGGCTCAGCACTTACCTGCGCGCGCAGGGCGGCGGTAATCTCCCGACCGGCAAAAATATTTACATTCATTTCAACTTCCGCCTGTGACTTCATGCCCAAAGCAATGGCATCCAGGCAGTCAAGATGCAGCACGTATTGCAGCGCCTCTTCAACCTGGCCTAACAGGTTGCCGCCCCCTACCGGTTTCATGCCGTAAATACCCTTGCCGGCGGCATGAGCAGCTTGTACCGCCGCCAGCATATCATCCCGCGTGCCGTCCAAAATCCCTATTCCGGCAACATTAATGAGCGGGTGGATAACATCCGTTTCCTCTATCAATGCCGCCGCTTTTACGCCGGCCACAGCATGGGTGGAAATCCCGGCCGCCCTGATTACACCTTTGGTTTTTGCTTCTAAAAGATATTCGTAAGCTTCCCAATGACCCTTCAGGGTCAGATGGGATTCCTGTTCATGCAGCAAAAAAACATCTATAACGTCCCGGTTCAACTCCCGCCGGGCCTGCTCCACACTATTAACCATGCCTTCACGGGTATAAGCGTATGACTTGGAGGCAATAACCACCTCTCCCGACCAGCCTTTGAGGGCTTCCCGGATATAGCCGTAAGTGCCATACAATTCAGCCGTATCAATAAAATTAGCCCCGTGCTCCAGCGCACAGCGGATAATATCCGCGCCCTGCTGCAGCGGGTAATTCCCCTGCAGCGGACCGATGGTCAGCGCGCCAAAGCACATGCGCGAAACTGTCAGGCCGGTATTGCCAAGTTTTCTGTACTCCACCCGCATCCCCCTTATAGTGAAAAACAGCGTTAAAGGCAGCATCCGGCCTACCCCTTGCGGGTTAAGCCGGACGTAATGGACAGTAAAA
>CAZWUW010000033.1:0-30124 GCA_964636895.1 uncultured Eubacteriales bacterium | reverse complement strand
AATCTACGTTGTTAGCTACAACGTTGGTCAGGCTGGCCGCGGGGACAATGACCTTATGCTTCAGACTGTCGATATGCCGGTAGTTGTCAAAGTCCAGCTGCATTTTTACATCAATATAATGTTTGTTGATTGAGCGGAAGGCGTATACCATTATAGGTACCAGGATTAGAATCGCCCAGGCGCCGTGGGTGAATTTGGTTATGGCAATAACCAAGGTAGCGGTAGCCGTAACTAAGGCGCCGAAACCGTTGATAATCAGTTTGGTGCGCCAATCGCCGGTTTTATGGGTCAGCCATCTTTTTACCATGCCAGACTGGGCCAGCGTGAAGGATGTGAATACGCCCACAGCATATAACGGAATTAGACGGGTAGTGATACCTTCAAAAATTACCAGTAAAATGCCGGCCAGCACGCCTAATAAAATAATACCATTACTGAAAACCAGCCGATCCCCGCGTAAGGCCAGGTAACGGGGCAAAAAGCCATCCTTAGCCATTAAAGACGCCAGCATCGGAAAACCGGCGCAAGCCGTGTTGGCTGCCAGAGCTAAAATGGCCGCGGAGGTTGGTGTAATCAAGTTAAAAGCGGCCAGGCCGATAATTGGTACCAAGAATTTCTTCGCCGGCATATGCCACTGATGATAAAGCGTCTGATGAAAGAATAGCCAGACCTTTAAATGTAGAAAATCGTTCATGGGCTAAGCGGGCCGAAGATTGGTAAAAACGCGGTGACCGATGCACCGCAGGGCATAAGTCAGGTAAGTGAGTTTAATATATTATTCAATAAAATTTTCAGGATTTCCTTATAATAAAAAACTCCCCACCCTTTACTGGGACGGGGAGTTTTTTGGCCCTAATGGTTATTAATTATTGCTCCCAATAAGGGTATGTGGTGGTAGCACCGGTAAACTGCCCGGTCGGTCCGAACTGGCTGGTGTTGATCTGCCGGTTAGACCAGTTGCCAAACTGGGTTGCACCCTGGGATCCGCCGCTAAAAGGCTGGACAAATTGTTGACCGGCAAGTTGGGACATACTGCCAGTAATTTGCTGGATCTGCTGACCAACCTGATGGCACAATTGTGCACAGTGCTGCAGTTGCTGAGCGGCATTGCGTTCAGCTTGCTGCATTTGGGATAGTTTAGAGACATTGGTTTGTTCATTCTGACTCAATTGACTGCAAATCTGGGCAATCTGGCTCAAATTCTGTTGGAGCTGGCTCATACTTGATTGTAATTGGGAAAATGGCACTGGTACAACACCTCCGAATAGATTTTTTTTGCATCCAGATATATTATTATACAAACACCGGCTGTTTATTCTGTACCGGCTCAAATTTTTGCCGCCCTGAAGATGCCCAGTCGTTTTAATAAATATGCTGCAATAACTCCGTAGATTGTGTAACCGAAAAAAAATATAAGCAGATTTAAAGGTTGTTTACTTAAATCGGTAGGATACTTAAAGAGTCCATCCACAATGCCGAGGTTAAGCACCCAAAGGGCAAAGCCGTAAAGCACACCTTTTAACAGGTAGTAATGGCTGGTTAGCCAACGGCTGAAAAGAAAGGCCAGGATAATACCAAAAAAAGCTCCCAGCACAAGGTTTTCCACAAAGCTTACGACATTCATGAAAAGGCTCGGCTGCCAATCAAAAACCACTTCTCCGGCCAGGGTGCTCTGACCGTACTTGATAAGCCCCAACCAATAAAAAGTCTGCACAAAAAAGTATAAACCTAATGCACCAATGCTGCCGGCACTTATACCTTTTATAAACTCATCTCTGGTTTCCAGTTTGACCAACAGATATCACCTCTCAGTTATTATGCCATAACATACGTGATAATATTCTCCATTTGAGTTGGTGGGCACGGCCAATAAAAAAACAGGGCAGTAGCCTCCCTTCAGCCACATATATTACCATATATTACCATATGCTGGCGGAGATAGATATATATTTCTTCAAATCTGTTAAATTGTCGAATATATATAAACTGAATCTTTACAAATGCGTAAAACACCTTGTAAAAAGCATACAGATTTTGGTATAATTAGTTGAAACTTATGAAATTAGTTGAAACTTATGAAATGGGTGGCGAATATGCGAGTAAGTTATAAAAAACTGTGGAAGCTCCTTATTGATCGAGATATGAAAAAAAGGATTTGCAGTTGGCATCTGGATTAAGCTCAACCACCATCGCTAAACTCTCAAATCACGGGAATGTCAGCATGGATGTCTTGATTAAGGTATGTGCCATTCTCGGCGTTGATTTCGGTGATATTATGGAGCTGGTTCCAGACCTGCAGGACAACCCGAAACAAGATAACATATAGCTATTAAAGAAGCGGAGTATGGAGATATTCGATAATATAACAAAAACTGTAAAGGATGACTTAACGGTCACAATCGAAAAGGGCAGCCGCCTTTCAGTTGCTGCTGCTTGTTTTTCCATATACGCATACCAGGTTCTGAAGAAGCAATTTGACCATATTGACGAGCTTCGTTTCATATTTAACCGACAAATATTTCGAGGAACAGCTTGCAAGGATAAGGGAAATCCGTGCGAGTGAGCGAAAGTTCTATCAAAAAGTAACCGACTTATACGCAACGGCGCTTGATTATGATAAAAACGCAAAATCAACAAAGCGGTTTTACGTAACAGTGCAGAACAAAATGCACTACGCCGTCCACGGCCACACAGCAGCGGAACTTATCGTTGACAGGGCGAACAGTGAAAAAGAGCATATGGGGCTTACGACTTGGCAAGATTCCCCCGATGGCAAAATTAAAATAACAGATGTGTCAATTGCTAAAAACTATTTGTCCGAATTTGAGTTGAACCAATTAAACCGCATGGTAAACTCCTACTTGGATTTTGCGGAAAATATGAGTCAGCTCAGGACAGGCTCTTTATGTCCGATTACGACAAATACATCGATGAGCTTGAACAGTTGCAGCAGCAGAAAAAGGGCGAATTCTAATCGGGTTTGAAATTGTGCTCCTAAAACGAGTGTTAGGGTGATTTGATATGAAACAGGAAGATAAAATCATTTTATATTCTACAGACAGCGGCAATGTGACCGTTTCTGTTCGCTTTGAGGACGAAAATTTTTGGATGACGCAAAAAGCAATTGCGGAGCTGTTTGACGTACAAGTACCAGCGATAACAAAGCACTTGAAAAACATCTATGACGAGGAAGAATTGACCCGTGAAGCAAAGACCGCTGCCGAGCTGATTGCCGAACGGGTCAGCCTGAGCATCCCACTATGGGGCTGACTACATGGAAAGCGGCTCCGGACGGCAAAATCATTAAACGTGATAAAACTATCTAAACGAAAAGGAGCTTTCGCGCCTGAACCGTATTGTGACCATGTTTATTGACTACAACTCCGTGAGATGGAAAAGGCAAAAATCCACTGCGCCCGTGAACATTTTAAAGCTATTAGCACGGATTCAGCTGTGTATGACGTAGTCGACAGCTATGCGGCGTTATTGGATAAGGTGATGAGTTCATGAGGAATGGGGCACAATTAGTATCGTGAAAGCCACAAAGAGAGGCACTATCCCTTGCAGGACAATGTCTCTCTCTTACATTTCCGTATCGGCTTGGGGTATGGTTCAACAAGTTTCCCTGTTAAACCGTGCCTTTGTGCCCTGAATTATTTATTCTATATCGTTTTTTTTGACGGCTTCGGCATCATATTCAATAACTTTTAATTTTACCAGCAGGGGCGTAAGGTTCATGGCAATAACCGCCAAACTTACAGTAACAAGGGTGAGTATATACTTACCCAGGCCCAGGCCGAGCCCAAACATGGCTGTTATGTAAACTATAACCGCTGTGGTCAGTCCTCTTATTGTACCGGTTTCCAGCTTCCAAATAACCCCCGCACCTAAAAAGCCAATCCCGGTGACAAATTGAGCGGCCAGCCTGGCCGGGTCTTTAACGCCCGCGAAATCGGAAAACCCGTAAGCCGAAATCATCATTACATAACACCCTGTTATGGCCGCCAGGGCATGAGTCCGGATACCGGCCGGTTTTTTTTGTTTGGTTCGCTGCCAGCCCATGAGAACACCGACTAATAGGGCCAGCGTGGTTCTTAAGAGGACTTCCGGTATTGGTAAATCCATATAATTAGCCTCGCAATCTGTTTTGTTATTATACTATTCGTTAATATATATTGATTAATCCTGTTTTTAGTCGAAAATAATTACTAAAGATAATAACGTGGGAAATTTGACTAATAAACAGTTAGCAAGGTAAAATGAAAATATCTTGGCGGATAAGGAGGGGAAGCTTTGGATTCGAGACTCATGGACACAAGACTAATTAAACTGGTATACGGCATTCTGACTATTGGTATCTTATATTTTGTTTTTCCATATTTTGTGCCGTTTTTGGTGGCCCTGGTGCTGGCCGTTATTTTTGAGCCCCTGGTGGAAGGGCTTGAAAGGCGGCTGCGGGTAAAGCGAATAATTGCCGTCAGCATCAATTATTTTGTATTTTTGCTGGTATCTGTAAGTTTGGTTTTTTTGGGCTCTACTAAAATCATTAGCGAGATTCTGGCGATCTCCGAACAACTGCCGCAGTTCTTAAATGAGTTGGATAAAGGTATGCAAACGCTGGTCAGCGAAGCGCGAATTTTTTATGAAAACCTGCCGCCGGAGGCATTAGACAGTGTCCGGGCGGCTGTGGCCAATATGGTGGAAGCCGGCAACAAATTAATCGGCAGTTCGGTCCGGGCGCTGCTGGGAACGGCTACAGCCATTCCCAATCTGTTTGTGGTGGTCATTGTTACCCTGATCAGTTTTTATTTGTTTAGTCTGCGGCTGCCTGAGCTGAAGGAGCAGTTTTTAGACCTGTTCACGGACCGGGCCAGGGACAAAGTGGCGGTAATCATAATAGACATTAACCGGGCCATTGTTGGTTTTGTCCGGGCGCAATTGATAATCAGCGGCCTTACATACTTTGTTATTCTGACCGGTTTGCTTATTCTAGGTGCAAAATATGCCTTGGCTTTGGCTTTGCTGATTGTAACTGTTGATATTCTGCCCATTTTGGGGACCGGCTCGGTAATTGTTCCCTGGGCGATTTTTCTTTTTATCATAGGCAATAATTATATGGCTATTGGCCTGTTAGTATTATATGTAATTATTATAGCATTCCGGCGGGTAGTAGAGCCAAAAATTCTGGGCCAGAACATCGGGTTGAGCGCCCTGGCCACTGTAATCAGCATGTACGTGGGCTTTAAGATTATAGGGGTGGCCGGAATTATAGCCGGACCGGTGGCCTGCATAGTTTTCAAGGCTCTGCGGAAGGCGGGGTTGTTTCAAAATAAAATTGACTTTTAGCACTTAAGATTGACTTTTTGCACAATGGAAGAAAACCTGGATGCTCATTCAAGCTTCCTGCCTTCTTCGACCCATGACCAGTATTTTTTTGGCAGGTGTTTCCTGGCCAGGTTTTTGTTTAACCGTCCTTCGATGACCTGAGAGTCATAGTAAGCATCCCAGAAGCTGCTAAAATCGTCATTTCCCATGGCGGTGTAATCCTCCGCATTAGTTACTGATACATTGCCGGCATCCCATATATAGGCTTGATGATGATTTATCAGTACAATTTTTTGTTTGCGGTATTTTCGGGCAAAATAAGCCAAAACTATGTCGGCAGTGTCATGTTCCAGTTTGGTCCGGCCTATCATGGTGCCGTTATAGTCAGGGTTAAAACGAATAAAACCGTAAGCCCGGTGCAGTTCCATACAGACCCGGCGGGCTCGGGCTACAACGCTTTTGGCTTCCGGGGAGATTTTGGCCAGCACATATTCGGCGTTTTTGGCCAGGGCCTGGTGCAGTACCTGCAGCACCAGGGCATACCTGTCGCGGGCATTGTAACGGGCGGCATAATGTAAGGTGGCGGCAAGCTTTTGGCCTTGCCGGGGATTTTCCAGCCAGCTAACCGGACCGAAAGCCTGCCGGTAAAGCCGGTAAACCTCCGATAAGTCAATGTTATCGGCATCGGTCACCGGACCCGCTAAAACAGATGCGGCGTAGTCTGAACGGTGCATCGCCGGGCACTTATTAACCCGGGCTAACAGGGCTGCTTTGCAAAGTGAATGGGGACTTGCCGTGCATAAGACTATCATCCGACTCCCTCCAAAATGTCAGTTGTTCGCAGGGGATGGCTCCTGACGGGGCTTTGCCGTTAATTAGGATAAAAGGTGCCGCTCTTTTTACTACTATGCCGATGTTTTTTAATTCCCCCAGGTCTGTAATGCGAAAACGGTGCCGGGTTTTGACGATGCGGGATGCAGAAAGCGTGCCAATCCCGGGAACCCGCAGCAGTTCTTCGTAAGAGGCCTTGTTAATTTCCAGCGGAAAGCGGTGGATGTTTTTTAACGCTGATGCAATTTTGGGGTCCATATTTATCGGCAGGTGGCCATCATCGTTAAAGGTAATTTCCGTTAATGAAAATTTATACTGGCGTAACAGGAAATCTGTTTGGTAAAGCCGATGTTCCCGGAGTAAGGAAGCGGGCGTAACATTTTCCAGCGGTGTGCCGGGTACCGGCTGGAAAGCGCTGAAATAGGCCCGCCGTAACCCAACTTGCCCGTAAAGGTCAGTGGCGGTTTGCAGGATTTCCGCGTCCGTCTCACCGGCCGCCCCAACAATAAATTGGGTAGTATGGCCGGCCGGCAGTTTGTTTTTGTTCTGCAGTCGGTTTACCCAGCGCATACGTTGTATGATATCCTGCCGAAAGTCTTTCAAGTTGCTGAGTTTATTCATACGCATAGGATTCGGGGCTTCAATGTTAACCGATACCCTGCTAGCCAAATCGGCAGCTCGCTCGATATAGCCGTAATTAAGGCCCGGCAGGATTTTCAAATGAATATAACCGCGATATTTATATTGCAAGCGGAGTATTTCCACGGTTTGCAGCATATCTTCCATGGTTTGCTCAGGGCTAATTGCCACCCCTGAACTCAAAAAAAGTCCGGCGACATAATTGCGGCGGTAAAACTCCATAAAGAGCCGGGCCAGCTCGGCTGGGGCAAAAGCGGTGCGCGGTACATCCCGCTGAACCCGGTTGGGACAGTAGAAGCAGTCCTTTTGACAGGCATTGGTCATCAAGACTCGAAAAAGTGAAATACAACGCCCGTCAGGCGTAAAGCTGTGGCAGACACCGGCCCCCGGGCTGATAACCCCGCTGCGTGGGCCTCCTGTGCCACAGGCACCGGAGGCGGCGCAGACATCATATTTGGCCGCTGCTCCCAGAATTTTTAGTTTTTCTAAGGTGTCCAAACCTTCCGCCTCCCTGTTTTTTCCTGATAATAGCATTATAACGAACTGGTGTTCGCATGTCAAGGCTTGTCCGGAGTTTTTTGCCCGTTTTTGTGTAACTGGTGTATCGCATTCACTGACCGGGGAGATGAAAGCAGTTGACAGTTTTTACTCATTTAAGATTGTTTACAGCCTTATTATTTTTATTGATAGTTATTGCCGGCTGTGCCGCGAACGGTGCCGACACCCCGCAATATCCGAAGGGACGGGACGGGCAAAAGGGAGAATGGGTTGCCGTAGACCGGGTTGTGGATGGCGATACCTTTGATACTACCGCCCAGGTGCGGGTCCGCTTGATCGGTGTTGATGCCCCGGAGAGTACGAAGCGCCATGAGCCTCACGGCAAAGAAGCAGCCGGCTTTACAAAAAGCCGGCTGTCAGGTCAGCAAGTCTGGTTGGAATATGATGTTACGCGGACTGATAAGTATGGCCGGACGCTGGCTTATGTCTATCTTTCCGACGGTACATTTTTTAATGCCTTGCTGCTGGCGGAAGGATATGCCCAACTAATGACCGTGCCGCCTAATGTAAAGTATGCGCAAGCTTTTTTGGCCATCCAGCGCCAGGCCAGGGAGGAAAACAAAGGCTTGTGGAAGTGAGGGCTGTTTTACCGGTCTTCCTGCCTTCGTTTAAAGCGGCTGGCGGTGTGTCGCCTGCGGCTGTTTTCCAACTGCATGTCATTAGTCATGCTGTCCTCCATGATTGTTGTTTCCCGGTCGATAAAAAGGTTGTCAGCCAGTTTACGGTTATCCTGAAAAATCACGACTACCTGTCTTGTTGTATCATACTCGTAATGCTTGCGGATAGATTTTCACCTCCGTCAAACAAAAAACCTCCCCCTGAGTTACCTCGGGGCAGGCGCAGACAAAAATGTAAACACCTTCGGTAACCCGGCTGTCATAGCGTTGCCGCTTTAGACCCGTGGCTTTGCGCCCCTGACTTTCGACAGGTTTGCTATTATCGGGAGAAACGGTTTTTTGATTTTAGTTTATGATATATTATTACTACGCAGTATTTATTTTTTCCTGCCGCGCCAGTGTTCTTTTTTTCAACAAAAGCATGAATTTTTTCGACATAAAAAATATAATTAACCGGCTCCTCTGTGCATTATTGTTATATTGCAGTAGTGATGCAAATGAATTATACTATAAATTGTGAAGCTAACAAGCCGCTTGTGAAAATAAAATCAAATGTCGCGGAGGAAGCATGGAGCTTAGTGCAAATCTGATAGATATTTTTATAAATCTTGATGAATATCTGGGTGTGATTTTTCAAAAATACGGTAGTTGGACTTACTTAATACTTTTTTTAATTATCTTTTGTGAGACAGGCTTGGTTATTACCCCCTTTCTTCCGGGGGATTCGCTGCTTTTTGTGGTCGGGGCCCTGGCTGCCAGCGGTTCACTGCATGTCGGCTGGTTGTTTGTGCTGCTTACGGTTGCCGGCATTTTGGGAGATACGGTTAATTATCATATAGGCTATTATGTGGGGCCTAAGGTTTTTCACAAAAACAATATCCGTTTTCTAAATAAGGAGCATTTGACACGCACGCATTTGTTTTACGAAAAGCATGGTGGAAAAACCATAATCATTGCCAGATTTATTCCTATTATCCGTACCTTTGCACCCTTTGTGGCCGGTATTGGCAGAATGTCTTACCGGCGGTTTATTGCTTACAATATTATAGGAAGTATTATTTGGGTTGGCACCTTCCTGTTAGCAGGCTATTATTTTGGAAATCTTCCGGTGGTGAAAGATAACTTTAGTTTTGTGATATTAGTTATTATAATTATTTCGATCCTGCCGGTAATAATAAATTACATTAAAGCAAGAAGCAGTCCCGCTGCAAGAAAACGGTATAATAATGAAGAACATAAAATATAAAGCCGACGATGGCCTGAAATATTATTTTCAGGCCATTGCCCTTTCCTAATTAATTCTATTTATTATGCCGCTTTCTGCCATTTAAGCCTTATTAACGCAATCTTGAAATTAGAGGAATATCAAAAAAAATGTAGAATAAATAATTAATATTATGAAAATTGGGACTTTGATTCCCGGAGGGGTGTACATGCATTTTATCAGGGTAGCTGCTATTGCTTTAGGGCTGACGATTCTGCAGTTCGGCGTGGTTTTTTTGGCCACGGATGTGACCAATCATCCCTGGGTAATCGCCTCGGTATTTTTTAGTTTGAATGCCATAGGTTCATACCTTATATTTGATTATGTGCATACCCGTAAAGTAGTTACCGTAAAATTGGATGATGTGGATGAGCATATGGATTCCACGCTGAAAATTGCTAATGAGACGCTGCCATTTTTACGTCAGGGTTTAAACGAAGATACTGCCCAGAAGACGGCGGAAATTATTTTGAAAATCAGTGATGTGGCTGCCGTCGCCATTACGGACCGGGAGCGGGTATTGGCTTATGTGGGGGCCGGTTGTGAGCGGCACCAGCCCGGTCGGTTAATCTTAACTCAGGCTACTAAGCAGGTAATCACTACCGGCGAACTAAAAATTGTTGATAATAAGGAAAAGTTAAAGTGTCCGGTAAAGGATTGTGTATGCCCTCTGGAGGCGGCCGTAATTGCTCCGCTGAAAATCCGGGGTCAGGTGAACGGCTGTCTGAAGCTTTACCAGACCAAGGAAGGACAGTTGCCCCCGCATGTGGTCAAGTTGGCAGTCGGTATAGCTCAGCTCCTGGGCGTGCAGATGGAACTGGCCGAACTGGACCGCCAGGCCCAGTTGGTCACCAAAGCCGAGCTGCAAGCCCTGCATGCGCAGATAAACCCCCATTTTCTCTTTAATACCTTAAACACCATTATTATGTTTAGCCGCACTAATCCTGAGACTGCCCGCCGGCTGCTCATCCGTCTGGCGACTTTTTTCAGGCAGACCTTGAAACGGCACGGACACTTTAACCCTATGCGTGAAGAACTAGAGTATATTAACACATATTTGGTTCTGGAAAAGGCCCGGTTTCGGGAAAAACTACGAATTTTGCGGGATATTGATCCTGAATTAATGGACTTTCAGGTGCCGGTATTGACTTTACAGCCGCTGGTGGAAAACGCTGTCAAGCACGGGGTAACCCCTAAAATAGGTCAGGGGGCCGTACAGATTTCCGTAAAAAAAGAGCATGGTGAACTCCATGTGGTGGTTAAAGATGATGGGGTAGGCATCCCTATGGAAAAGATGCACCTGGTGCTTATGCCGGGGTATGGCTCCGGCAACGGGGTGGGACTTAGCAATGTGCATGAAAGAATGAAAAGCTTATTTGGTGATGAATATGGTCTCAGGATTACCAGTACAGAAGGGGAAGGGACTATGGTGCACCTAAGAGTGCCTTTAATTTTGGATGTACCTGAAAGGGGGGAGCAAGTATATGAAGCTTAAAGCGCTAATAGTTGATGATGAGTATCCGGCTCGCAAAGAATTGAGATTTTTGCTGAACAAATATGAAAATATTGAAGTGGTGGGCGAAGCTACCAATGCCCAGGAGGCGCTCACGCTAATCAAGGCGCTGGATTATTCCATTCTTTTTATGGATATTGAAATGCCGGGCATGAACGGTCTGGAGGTAGGAGCTAAGGTTCAGGAAATGCCCAATCCGCCACATGTGATCTTTGTAACTGCATATGACGAATATGCAGTGAAGGCTTTTGAAGTCAATGCTGTTGATTATGTCTTAAAACCAATTGATGAAAAGCGACTGACTCAGGTGATTAATAAAATTGTGCGTTTGAAACAACAGCAACAACAGACATCAGGCAATGGGTCAGTGTCCGCGCCAACGGGTCAGGAGGTGCCGGCTGCACTCAATGATACCGGTTCCGCCCAGAAGCCGCAGCATATTAAGATTGACCGTATCCCGGCGGAAAAACAGGGGAAAACTATTTTGGTTAACGAATCTGATATTATTTATGCTTTTACCGAGCAAGACTATGTATATATCAAAACTTTTAGTGACAAACTTTTTACCCGGTTTACTTTAAAGGAACTGGAAAGCAGGCTGAACTCCTCAATTTTCTTCCGTACTCACCGGTGCTATCTTGTTAACCTGCATAAAGTAAAGGAGATAATTCCTTTTTTCAATGGGACATATACACTGATAGTAGAAGACAATGATAAGAGCGAGGTGCCGGTTAGCCGCGCGCAGGCAAAAAAACTCAGGAAGATTCTGGGCATGTAGTTTGCAGGATTTTTGAGAATTATGTCGAAAACTAAACTGCAATACGATTTAAAGTTTGGAGGGGTTTTTATGGGAACTGGAAGCATTGCTGGCAGCATTGGCACCGAAGTACAGTTTGTTGTATTCCGGCTGGGTAAAGAAGAGTACGGCGTCCCTATTACTCAGGTTAAGGAAATCAATCGTTTGACTACGGCTACCAAAGTACCAAAATCACCGTCCTTTATTGAAGGGATTATTAATCTGCGGGGACAAATCATTCCCATTATTGATATGAAAAAAAGATTTGACCTACCAAATATTGAGTACACCGGCGAGGCTCGGGTTATTGTGATTCAGGTTGGTCAGCAAACCTTTGGTATTGAAGTGGATGCGGTATCGGAAGTACTGCGCATCAATACCGGCAATATTGAGAAGGCTCCGGCTATTGTGGCCGGTATTGATGCCAGGTATATCACCGGCGTGGCCAAGGTGGGTGAACGGTTATTAATTTCGCTGGACCTGGATAAGCTGCTGAGTGACGAAGAAAAGCTGGAACTTACCGATATGCATGAACCGGCAGCCGAAACAGAACTCGCATAATAGAAATTCCCTGCAAATGCTTGACTTTTGCAGGGTTTTTTGTTTTTATAAAGAAAAGATAACATGGTGTAAAATGGCAGGGAAAGAGGCGGCCCATTGATTATCGGGACTGGAGTGGATATTGCTGAAGTGAAAAGGATTGCCGCTGCGCTGAAGCAGCCGGGCTTTGCGGTTAGGATTTTTACGCCTGCCGAAAATGCATATTGCCTGGCGCGAAAGAAAGCCCCGGCATCTTTTGCTGCCCGCTGGGCGGCCAAAGAAGCGATGGCTAAGGCGTTGGGCACAGGCATTGGGCGTATTGGCTGGCGGGAAATAGAAGTCGTGGTTGACGGTAATGGTAAACCGGGCATCATACTGACCGGAGCTGCCGCCGGACGGGCGGAGGAATTGGGGGTTAGCCGCATACACCTGTCTTTATCCCATAGTGTGGAGCACGCCGTCGCTTTTGTAATTTTAGAGAAGGATTTATAGGGGTGTTATTTAATGCGGGTAGTAACAGCGGAGGAAATGCAGCAACTGGATCAAAGCACCATCAAGGAAATTGGTATTCCCGGTTTGGTGCTGATGGAGAACGCCGGTCTACAGGTGGTCGGGGTAGTAAAAGATATTCTTAAAGATGTGCGCGGCAAAACTGTTACCGTCTTTGCTGGTAAGGGCAACAATGGCGGGGACGGGTTTGTGGTGGCCCGGCACCTGTTAAACATGGGGGCGGATGTTCGGGTCCTGCTTTTTGGCGATGTCAAGGAAATCAAAGGTGATGCCAAAGTAAATCTGGATATTTTGACCGCCATTGGTCATAAGGTGCATTCCATCACTAATGTCAACAGTACCAATATTGTCAAAGTGGCTATGGTTTATACCGATTTAGTGGTGGACGCGGTATTTGGGACCGGGTTTAAGGGTGCGGTAGATGAACACGCAGGCAATATTTTCGAGATTATCAACGGGGCCGGTAAACCAGTAGTGGCCGTAGATATTCCGTCCGGTCTGGAAGCCAATACCGGCAAAACTTATGGTCCTTGTGTGAAGGCAACGCATACAGTGACCTTTGGCTTACCCAAAATTGGGCTATTGGTTTATCCCGGTGTGGATTATACAGGCGCGCTAATCGTTGCGGATATTTCGATTCCACCGCTGCTGGCAGAAAAGCAGGGTATTAACAAATTTTTGCTGACGCCTGAACTGGTGGGCTCCTGGCTGCCCAAACGCCTGCCGGAAAGCCATAAAGGTACCTTTGGCCGGGTGGCTGTTATTGGCGGCTCGGAAGGCATGAGCGGCGCCGCCGTGCTGGCCAGTTTGGCGGCATTGCGGGCTGGGGCGGGTCTGGTGACTCTCGGTGTGCCGAGAAGCTTGCATGGCCTGATGGAAGTTAAGCTTACCGAGGTAATGACCAGGCCTTTACCGGAAACAGACCAGAAAAGTATTAGCCGCGATGCCATGAATGAGGTACAGATTCTTACGGAGTGGGCGGATGTAAGCGCCCTGGGGCCGGGTATTTCTACGGAGGCAGCGACACAGGCGCTGGTGCGGGATTTGGTAGCAGGTCTTACGAAACCGGCGGTAATTGATGCTGACGGTTTAAATGCTTTGGCCGGACATACGGAACTGCTTAATAAGTGTCAGGCACCGCTGGTGCTGACCCCGCACCCGGCCGAAATGGCCCGCTTGCTGGGGATAAAAACACCGGAAGTTCAGGATAATAGAATTGAAGTAGTCCAGACGGCAGCCCGCATGTGGGGTGTTACCGTAGTCTTAAAAGGGGCGCGGACGCTGATTGCCGGTGCCGACGGCAGTGTTTATATCAATCCGACCGGTAATCCGGGGATGGCTACCGGTGGCTCCGGGGATGTATTGACCGGTATTATTGCCGGACTGCTGGCCCAGGGTTTGCCCCCCGTTCAGGGGGCTGCAGCCGGGGTGTTTATCCATGGGCAGGCGGCAGATTATGCCAGTGCCGGTAAGGGACAACTGGGCTTGGTAGCCGGTGATATCCTGGAGGCTTTGCCTGCGGTCACAAAAGATTATTAATAGGAAAGGGGCAAAATACTATGTTAGCTATTGATATTATGACCAAAAAAGTAATCACGGTCGGTCCGGAAGACACCGTGAAGGAAGCGGCCAGGCTCTTGGCCGAGCACAAAATCAGTGGTTTGCCGGTGGTAAATGGGCAGCAGCAGGTTGTCGGCATTGTATCCGAAGGGGACTTCATCATGCGCACTCAGAAATTGCATGTGCCTACGTTTATTCAAATTCTGGGAGGTGTCATTTATCTCGATGACCCCCGGGAATTTAAAGAGGAACTGCGGCGGGTGGCGGCTTATCTGGTCAAAGATATTATGACTGTTAAGGTAGTCACAGTTGATGAAGAGACGGAACTGGAGGAAGTAGCCTCAATCATGTTTGAGGAAAAGGTTAACCGGGTACCGGTGGTGAATGCCGATAACAAACTGGTTGGTATTGTCAGCCGGGCTGATATAGTACGTTCCCTGGCGCAAAAAGAAGAGTAGGGAGGGTTTGGGGTGAATTTACGGCCGGCCTGGGTGGAAGTCGATTTGTCGGCAGTAGCCCATAACTTTAGAGCGATCAGGAGGATTACAGCACCGGAAGCCGGGATTATGGCGGTGGTTAAGGCTAATGCATATGGTCACGGGGCTTTGGAAGTAAGCAGAACGGTTCTCGGGGAAGGAGCGGACGGGCTTGCAGTAGCTATCCTGAATGAAGCCAGGCAACTTAGAGATGCAGGCATCAACGCTCCTATTCTGATCTTTGGCTATACCCCGCCGGAGCAGTTAAGGCAGGTAGTGGAACTAGCCGTCAGTCAGACAGTATTTACCTGGGAAGCGGCTAAACTCTTGAATGAAGCGGCGGGCAGTCTAAATAAAACAGCAAAAATACATATCAAGGTGGATACGGGTATGGCCCGTATCGGTTTTGCCCCTGATGACGCCAGTGTTGATATCATAATGCGCATCAGTAAATTACCGCACTTGGAAATCGAGGGCATCTGGACCCATTTTGCGGTGGCCGACAGTCGTGAAAAGGATTTTACCCGGATGCAATATGCGTTCTTTAACGCTTTTATTGAGAAATTGGGGCAAAAAGGCGTGCGCATTCCGCTTAAACATATTTGTAACAGTGCCGGGCTGATTGACTTGCCAGAGTATCATCTCGACATGGTAAGACCCGGTATCTGCCTTTATGGTCTGTATCCCTCCGATGAAGTAGACAAAAGCAAGCTGCATTTAAAGCCGGCCATGTCCATGAAAGCAAGGGTAGCTTTTGTCAAACCGGTATCGGCTGGGACTACTGTAAGTTATGGACGGACTTTTACTGTGCCCAGGGATACTGTTGTTGCCACTATACCCCTGGGATATGCCGACGGCTATACCAGGGCGTATTCAAATAAGGCGCAGGTCCTTATCCGTGGCAAGCGGGCGCCGGTAATCGGCAGGGTCTGCATGGACCAGTTTATGGTAGATGCCGGACATATTGCCGGCGTGGCCGCCGGTGATGAAGTGGTATTGATGGGCCGGCAGGGTAATGAAGAGATTACTGTGGATGAGCTGGCCGGTTTACTGGGGACCATTAATTATGAGATTACCTGTATGGTCGGAGCCAGGATGCCGAGAATATATGAAGCGCGTTAGCAAATCGAGGTGCAAGCATGTATGGGCTGCGGATAGTCTTGGCCGATGCTGACCCTGTTTTTAGAAAAACAATAAAGGATAAGCTGGTAAAAGCAGGTTATTTGGTCATTGGCGAAGCCGGGGATGGCCGGACAGCTTTGCAAATGGTTTTTAACATGCAGCCTGACCTGCTTATTACGGATTTTGAGCTGCCCCGCCAAGATGGCCTGGAAGTGGCTAAGATTATTGAGGAACAGCGGCTGGCGCCGGTATTGCTGCTGACTTCCTATGACCGGCAGGATTTTTTGGCAGAGGCATTACAGGATTGGATTTTTGCATATCTCACCAAACCTGTAGAGGATGCTCATTTGTTTGCAACTATAGAAATAACGGTTGCCAACTTCCGCCGGATATTAAAGCTGGAGCAGGAGAACAAGAAACTGAAGGAAACGATAGAGACCCGTAAGTTGGTGGACCGGGTCAAGGGCTTGCTGACCGAATTGCATGGCATGACGGAACAGGAAGCTTACAAGTTTCTGCAAAAAATGAGCATGGATAAGTGCCTGCCGATGAAACAGGTGGCCAGGCAGCTTTTCAAGAGTCTGGAAGGCAAGACAAAAGCTGCCCAGAGGAAAGGAGCGGGAGCCAATGACAGCCCTGACCAAATATGATATTTTAGCCCAGGCCGAGGAGCATAATGTGAAGTTTATCCGGTTGCAGTTTACTGATGTTTTCGGGGTTTTTAAAAACATCGCCGTGACTGTGGAGGAGCTTAATAAAGCACTGGACGGGGAACTTTTTTTTGACAGCTCGGTAATTGACGGAGCGGTGAGTAACAGGGAGAAGGATATTTATCTTAAACCGGACCCGAATACCTTCGTGATTTTTCCCTGGCGGCCCCGGGAGGGTGCAGTGGCGCGGCTTATCTGCGATATTGGCAAACCGGATGGCACTGCTTACGAATGTTGTTCACGCCAAGTGCTGAAAAAGGCACTCGCCGAAGCGGATTCAATGGGGCTGCAGATGATGGTGGGGGCAGAAACGGAGTTTTTTCTGTTTCATAAAGATGAGCGTAACAACCCCACCACCTTGACCCATGATACTGCAGGTTTTTGTGATTTATCTCCGGTGGACCTGGGTGAGAACGCGCGGCGCGACATGGTGCTGATTTTGGAGGAAATGGGTTATGAAATCAGTTCGTCCCATCATGAATTTGCCCCTGGTCAGCATGAAATCTGTCTGAAAGATGATGATGCCTTAATAATGGCTGACAAACTGGTAACCTTCAGGTTTGTTGTGCGCACCATTGCCAACCGGCATGGCCTGCATGCCTCGTTTATGCCCAAGCCGGTCAACGGTTTAAGTGGTTCGGGGCTGCATATTAATCAGTTGCTCCGGCAGAATACGGACAATGCCTTTTTTGCTCCGCAGGGGGAGCGCCAATTAAGTGAAACTGCGCTTTTTTATGTAGGCGGTCTGCTCAAGCATGCCCGGGCTTATGCGGCTATTACCAATCCACTGGTTAATTCTTATAAAAGGCTGATAGCAGGTGACTGCAGTCCATGTTATGTAGCTTGGGCCCATGAAAGCCGCAATACGATGATTAAAATACCGGTCACCAGGGGTGATAAGACACGGGTGGAAATGAGAAATCCGGATTCGGCGTGTAACCCTTACCTTGCTTTGGCAGTTATGCTAAGAGCCGGTTTGGATGGTATCAGAAATAGAATTTCACCGCCCATGCCGTTAACTGATAATCCTTTCCGGCTTTCTCCGGCTGAATGTCTGGAGCGGGGTATTTACAGGCTGCCTGCTAACCTTGGGGAAGCAATTCAACTGATTAAGCAGGATGAGCTGATGACAGCCACGCTTGGCTCTGCGCTGGCTGAAAAGTATGTTTTGGCTAAAGAGGCGGAATGGGCGGAATTTGAAAAACATGTCCATCAATGGGAGAATGAAAAATACCTCTCAGTTTATTAAAAAAAGGGCCGCCGGATTATATTCCGGAGGCCCATAAATTTTTTACACCCAGCCGCGGATCTTAATAGCTTCCGCCACCCGGTTGATGGATACCATATATGCCGCGGTGCGCATATCTACTGCGTGTTTTCTGCTCATATCATATGTTTTGTCAAAGGCTTCAAACATAACTCTTTCCAGTTTGCCGTTAACTTCATCTTCCGGCCAATAATAACCTGATAGGTTTTGTACCCACTCAAAGTATGAAACCGTAACCCCGCCGGCATTGGCCAGGATATCGGGAATGACCAGGGCACCTTTTTCATACAGGATGTTGTCTGCTTCCGGAGTAGTGGGACCATTGGCGGCCTCAGCAATAATTTTGGCTTTAACCCGTGGAGCATTGGCGTCCGTGATAACGTTTTCTAGGGCTGCCGGTACCAGGATGTCCACGTCAAGTTCAAGGATTTCTTCGTTGGTGATTTCGGTCTTGCAGAAGCCGGTTACTGAACCGGTTTTTTCTTTGTGTGACTGGACGGCATTTGGGTGGATACCGTCAACATTAAGTGTACCGCCTTTGGAATCGCTGACCGCAATAATCCGGCAGCCCATGTCATCAAGCAAGCGGGCAGCAATACTGCCGGCGTTGCCATATCCCTGAATGGCCACGGTAGCACCCTTAAGATTGATGTCCAGCTCCTGAGCAGCTTTCTTAATAGTGAAGGCACAGCCTCTGGCGGTAGCTTCATTGCGGCCCAGCGAACCGCCGACGATTAGTGGTTTGCCGGTTATAACCCCAAATTGGTTAGATTGCTTTATTTTGCTGAATTCATCCATCATCCAGGCCATGATTTGGGGCGAGGTATATACATCCGGTGCCGGAATATCTTTGTCTGGTCCTACTATTTGGGAAATTGCGCTGAAATATCCCCGGGAGACTCTTTCCAGTTCGCGGGTGGACAGTTCTTTCGGATTACATGCAACGCCACCTTTACCGCCGCCGTAAGGAACGCCTACCACACCGCATTTGAAGGTCATCCACATAGACAGGGCTTTTACTTCATCAAGGTCAGTATCCGGGTGAAAGCGAATCCCGCCCTTGGTTGGCCCAATGGCATCATTGTGTTGAGAACGGTAACCGGTAAAGATTTTTGTTGTCCCGTCATCCATTTTGACAGGGAAATTGACGATGAGAACCCTCTGAGGTTCTTTTAACATCGCTTCGATGGCCGGGTCAAGGCCCAGCTTTGCGGCAGCGGCACCAATCTGACGCTGGGCAATTTTGAATGGATTCGGTTGCGTGGTCAAGTTTATCTCCCCCTAAAAATATTTTTAGCCGTATATTTGCATAGGCCGACGGCTTTATTCATGATAATGCTGTATTTTGCTGTTGCCGGCGCAACTGCCAAGATGAAGCAACAGTGACAATACCAAGTGATATATTTTTCACAATTCCAATTATAACAAAAATATGATTATATTCAACATAATCTTTATATAATAATTGCTATAAAAAAATTGGAAATGGGTATTGAATTCAATATAGCCGCTAATAGCCGTATCCATAAAATTGTATACAGTATAATTGCTGATGGAAGTATTGAAAGTTCCTATATTTTTGATATAATTATTGTCATAATATTATAATGCAACTGCGCAATACGGTTAATTATTACCAATGGCAGTTGCAAGGGCAACGGCGTCCTTGGTAACGGGTTTTCCAACCCGTTATTGAGGGCGTTTTTTTTATTGAAGCCACATATCAAAGAGGGAGGAAGAAAAATGAGTTTTAGTAAAGGTATTAACGCCAGTCAGGCAACACTGACCAAACTGCGTACAGGTGATGACAACTGTCCTTACAGTGGCATGTGTGTCACCTGTTTGGACGGCTGTCCCGGTTTCTGTGAAATCGGCAAGTCCTCCGTACGGGGCAAAGAAGTGCTTTACCCCGCGCCTTTTGGCAAGACCACTTCTGCATCACAAAAGGATTATCCCGTAGACCTGTCCCATTTTAATATCATGGGGACTGCCGTGGGGGCTCAGGGAGTTGCTCCAGACCCTGAGGTGGCAACCTTCCCGGCGGTTAGTCTGGAGACTGCAGTAGGTGCCAACGGTGAAGTTCCGCTGCGGCTGCCCATTGTCATCGCCGGCATGGGTTCCACCAATGTGGCGGCTGATAATTGGGACCACCTGGCTTCCGGGGCTGCGGTTGCCGGTGTGGGTATAGTTATTGGAGAAAACGTTTGCGGTATGGATCCCAAAGTAGAAATCAAGAACGGCCGGGTGGTTAAGTCCCAGGCTTTGGAAGCGCGGGTCAAAGCGTTCCAGAATTTTTACAATGGTAAAGGTTTTATTGCCGTACAGGCCAATGTGGAAGACACCAAGCTGGGTGTACAGGAATATGCTCTCGAAAAGCTTGGCGTAGATACAGTTGAATTGAAGTGGGGCCAAGGTGCTAAAGACATTGGCGGTGAAGTCAAACTCAGTACTTTGGAACGGGCTAGACAGCTTTACAGCCGTGGATATATAGTGCTGCCGAACCCGGAAGACCCGGAAGTGCAGAAGGCTTTTAAAAACGGTGCTTTTACCGAATTTGAAAGACATTCACGTATTGGCATGGTTACCGAGGATGGCTTCCATGCACGTGTAAAAGAACTGCGTAACGCCGGCGCCAAATATGTGCTGTTGAAGACCGGTGCTTATCGGGCGGCGGACCTGGCCCGGGCAGTGAGGTTTGCTTCCGATGCCAGAATCGACCTTTTGACTGTGGATGGCGCAGGCGGCGGTACCGGCATGAGTCCATGGCGGATGATGAACGAATGGGGCCTGCCTACAGTTTACATTCAGGGACTGCTTACCAAATACCTCGACCGGTTAGCGGCTAAAGGTGCTTTTGTGCCGAAGGTTGCCATTGCCGGTGGATTTACCCTGGAAGATCAGATGTTTAAAGGGATTGCCATGAGTGCACCCTATGTAAAAGCCATAGGCATGGCCCGGTCCCCGCTGACCGCTGCCATGGTGGGCAAGAATATAGGCGAAGCACTGAAGGCCGGGAAAGTTCCCAATGAGTATAAGAAATACGGCGACAAGCTGGATCAGGTCTTTATCCTGGCCTCTGAGCTCAAGGCGAAAATGGGTAAGGATTTTGACAAGCTGCCGGTAGGTGCGCTGGGTGTATACACCTACTTTGAACGCCTGGGTCAGGGGCTGCGCCAGTTTATGTGCGGGGCCCGGAAGTTTGGGATTAATTACATTACCCGGGATGACCTGGTTGCGCTGACTAAAGAAGCGGCGGAAATTACCGGCATCAAATATATTATGGATCATGACGCTGAGGAAGCCGATCGCATCATAGGCTAGTAATCTTAGCAGAGAGGGCGCTTGCTGTGGCGGGCGTCCTCTGTTTTTGGCAAAAACCCGGCATTCGAGCAGTCTTTGTAGTAACAAAGGTAAAACTATGGTAAAATGAAGTATTATTGCTACTGCGGGGTGAAATATGCATAATGCACGCGTAGTACTGGCAGATAAAGACGGTATTTTGCGAAGAAATCTAAAAGAGTCCCTTAACCGGAATGGTTATAATGTGGTAGGTGATGCTGACGACGGCATGACAGCACTGAAGCTGATCAGAAGTCTGCAGCCTGACCTGATTATCCTGGAGGTAAGCTTACCGGTGCTGGACGGTATTCAGGTTGCCCGGATTGTGGAAGAAGGAAGGCTTGCGGCGGTGGTGCTGCTGGCTGAATATACTGACCGGGATTTTGTCAGCCGGGAAAAGGGTGAAATGTCCATACCGGTAATAATGAAGCCGGTTGATGAAGCGGCCCTGCAGTCTACGGCAGAATTTGCTGTAAGTTCTTTTCACCGGCTGCTGAAGCTGGAAAAAGAGGTGGAAAAACTGAAGAACGACCTGGAAACGCGCAAGGTCGTGGAACGGGCGAAAGGTATTTTGATGCGGAATATGGGCATCGGTGAACAGGAAGCCTTCAAACGGATGCAGCAACAGAGCATGAAAAAAAGGACGAGCATGAGATCCATAGCTGAGGCGATTATATTGGCGTTTGAGATTAAGTAAGTGGTGAGTTTAGCTCACCTTTTTTTGTTCTTGACATATCAGAGAAGTGCTTATAAAATTAAATTGAGAATGAAAATCAATATCAGCACGCTTGGTCAGAGCGTTCATTTTGAGGAGGGGAGGTTGTGTATTTACAGATGCTTGCCGATATTAACAAAAAGCTTGCTGAAGTTAATAGCAGACTAGAACGCAAGGTGACGGAGCTTTCTTTTTTATACGAGGTTGCCACCAACCTTATGAAAAGTTATGACCTGACTAACTTATTGGAATCAGTTTTAAATATGGCTTTAAAAATAACCGGCAGTGAAGCTGGCTGCATTTTGCTGCCGGACATTTTGCCGGCCGACCGTTTCCGGATTAAACTGGATACCGGGGATCTGGTGCCGGCGGTAAAAGCTTATTTCAACCAGGGCTGCCCGTTTTTGACGAGGTTAATAAACAAGCCTGAAATCACGACTTTAAGGGATGGGGATAAGGCATTTTTTACTGTCCGGCACTTGGATGTATCTTTACGTTCTTTACTGGCTGTGCCTCTGCAGCTTGAAAATGAATTAATCGGAATAATTCTTATTATGCATCGGCACACGGGTCATGATGAACACCATATAGAATACTCCGAGGATGACCGCCGGGTAATTTCCGTCTTTGCTCAACAGGCAGCTTTGATTTTAGAAAATACAGGTTTAAAAATTGAACGGACCCGTAAGGATATGTACCTGAAAACTATAAGTGCGCTTACTTCGGCCATAGATGCTAAGGATGTTTATACCCGGAATCATTCCAGGCGGGTTGCTGAATTCTCAATAGCTTTAGCCAAAGAGCTGCATTTGTCCGGGGAAGAGTTGGAAAATATCAGATATGGGGCAATTTTACACGACATTGGCAAGATAGGGGTGAATGAAGCTGTCCTTAACAAAAAAGGTAAACTGGCTCCAGAAGAGTTTGCTTTAATTAAAGCTCACCCGGTTATTGGCGTAAAGATTCTGCAGTCCGTCGACTTTTCTAAGGAAATATTGGACATTGTAAGGCATCATCATGAGCGGTATGATGGCACAGGTTATCCTGACGGACTGAAAGGGGAAGCTATCCCATATGCCGCCAGGATTGTAGCGGTTGCCGATGCCTGGGATGCGATGATCTTTGGTCGCTCTTATCGCAGGGCACTAAGTTACCAGGAAGCGGCGGCGGAGCTTGGAAGGGGTACCGGAACTCAATTTGACCCTTATATGGTGAAAAAATGGTGCGAAAAAATAAAAAATGGTATTGACAATAATAACATACTTGGATAAAATAAATCCAACAAAACAAATAGAATTACTCGGAAATAATAATAGATTGTGACAGCGGAGGAGGATTGGTTATGACAGTGCTGATTGTGGGCGGTGACCGCCTGGGCAATATACCTAAGGAACTGCGTAAAGAAGGGGTAAATGAAATAATTCACTGGACCGGTCGGGCCAAGTCTTTTTGTAACCGGGCCATACCCAAAAATGTGGACAAGGTAATATTATTCTATGACTTTATGAATCACAACCTGATGCAGAGTGTCAAAAGACAAGCCAAAATGTACCGGATTCCTATTTCATATGCCCGGAGGGCGGTAATTCAGGCCGTAGGTTAATAAAGAGTGACTTGAGACCATCTACTATAAAGTAGGTGGTCTTTTCCCATTTTCGCTCATATAATATTCAAGAACTGTTAAGATTTTAGGCGGGGTGAAAAGAATGAGAGAGCCGTTGGTTTCGATTATTATACCAGCCAAGAACGAGGCGGGTAATGTAAAAATGACTGTTGATGCCATTATTAATACGCCCAGCAGCATTCCCTACGAGGTAATTGTGATAGATGACGGTTCGGAAGATGACTGCTGCCGTTTTTTATTAAATGACGAGCGGTATTGGCAAAGAAAATCTGTCAGACTGATGCAGACTAACGGGGTCGGGCTGCCTAGGGCAAAAAACCTGGGCGCCGGTCATGCTGCCGGGGATATATTAATCTTTAGCGATGCCCATGTGCTGGTGGAAAAAGACTGGCTGGATAAGATGGTGGCTATCATGGCCGACCCGGGCATTGATGTTTTGACGCCCGGTGTTGCCGATTACAGTAATCCTACCAGTGTTGGGTTTGGTCAGACCTGGAATGAAAACCTGGAAGCCAAATGGCTGGCCGCTCCGCCGGAAGTAAGTCCTGTTCCGTTGGCTCCCGGCGGTTTCGCGGCAGTTAAGAAGGAGGTTTTTAACCGGGTAGGGGGATTTGATTGGGGTTTTAAGCTTTGGGGATACGAAGATGTGGAATTTTCCTTTAAATGCTGGCTTTTTGGTTTTAGTGTGTTTACAACACCCAATGTCACTATTGCCCATGTATTTCGTCCCCGCCACACATATTATGTCTCGTATGATGAGGTGAATTATAATTTGCTGCGGATGGCATTAAGCCATTTTAATGAGGCGCGGGTTGCTAAAACCGTTGCCCTGATTAAATCTATGGATAACTTTAGCAAAACTTTGACTGACTGTGTTTTCAGTGATGTATGGATACAGCGCCAAGAGTTCTTCAGTCATCGCAAATTTGATGATGACTGGTTTATGAAGCGGTTTCAGATTCCTTTTTGATTTCTGCGGCTTGTTCATAAACTTTTAGCAAATCTTCCGCCACCCGCTGGAAGCTGAAGCCGGTTTCGGCTGACTGGCGGGCGCTGCGGGCAATGGTGGCAGCCATCAGCGGGTTGGCCAGCAGCATATCAAGGTTGTTGTGGAAGGCCTGGGGTGAGGTATAATTATTGATTACCAGACCGTTATAAAAATTTTTGATTACTTCCGCATTACCTCCGCGATTGGTTGTAATGATGGGCAGGCCGGCCGCCATGGCTTCATAGTGGACCCGGGCCAGCGGCTCCTGCCATTGGGAACTGCAAACAAAAACATCGGCTAGGGCATAGTATTGATGTATTTCCTGCGGGGCAATATGGCCGGTAAATACGATCCGGTCATGCACCGGCTTACTTAACCTGTAAAGGTCGCGGACATAGTCCGTGATGGTATTGTCGCTGAACCAGCGCGCACCGACAATGACCAGAGCGGTGTCAGAGTGTTTTTGGATTAATTGTTTGAAGGCTTCAATCAGGATATGGGGGCCTTTTTTTTCATTCAGCCGGCCAACAAAAAGAATTACTTTTTTATCGGTAAGGCCAAGTTTTTCTCTTAGTTGCTTTCTTATTTCCTGTACGCTTGGCGACCAGACCGGCTGAAAACGCTCCAGGTCCGCGCCGGAGTAAAGGGTGCGGACTTTATCCCTGGCGGCAGGGAAGCGGTCGGTTACCGTTTGGCCAATGAAGTCACTTACGGTCATGATGGCTTCCGCGCTTTCAATACAGGCCATACCCTCTTCGTCGGAGATTTTCCTTGGTTTGAACATCTCATTATGCAGGCTGAGCACAAAACGGGTGCTAGGGGAAGCCTGCTTATAAAGAAAAACGTTGCGCGGTCGGTTAAACACATGTGCTACATCATAGGGCATAGCTTGTTTTTGCAAATATTTGGCCACGCATTTTGCATAAAGGTTTTTCGGTAAACGGATATATTCAATTGCTCCCCGCAATTCATGGCCGGGGAGCTCAGGGTCACTGACGGAGTATATAGTTAACCGGTGCTTGGCGGCAATAAGCGGGGCCACCCCGTCGATGAGCACCTGGATGGCGCCTCCCCGGATGGCCGGGGAGGGCAGCATTTCGGTACAGATAAAAGCTAGACGCATAAATTCTCCTCTTTTCAGTGTCAGTTTTTTATTGGGCAATTAGCTTTAAAAGCAGCTCAACCTTTTGTTTTTCAAGTTTAACTGCTTCGACTAATTTGCCGGGCTTGCCCGGTTTTTGCTTGTGGAACGGATTTTTGGCGGTATCATGGAACTGATGCGGGAAGAGGAGGTCAATATAAAGAACCTTTAGTTGTTCAGGGGTTAGCGGATTTATTGCTGAATACCAGCCGGTAATGTCATGGATCAGCTCTTTATCCCAGCGTCCCTGATTAGCCATCCGTTTGACAATAATTTTGCGCAAGTCCCTGGCCGGCAGGTCAAAGGTTACCCCGTCCAGGTCCAGTACACAAACCCCGGCTTCAGTCCATAAGGCGTTGCCGTCACCGTAGTCCTGATGACAGAGGTTGCCTTTTTGTTCAGTTTCATTAGCCCATGCGTTGTATGCAGATGCCGCGAGCAGTGTCTGGGCTTTGCCGGCTAGTTTAATAAAAAAGTCAGCGTGTTCGGTGAATATTTTGGCCGTAAGGTCGGCCGGTTTTTCGGCGGCAGTTGTCTGCCATTTTATTAAGCGTTGTTTAAGTGATTCATAATAGTGGGGCCAGCGGCCAAGTTTGGAGGATACTTTACAGCCTTCCGGCGGTATATAGCCGGCAGAGTCCCGGTGAAATTCGGCAATGCCGGTGACAGCCCGGGCCAGGTCTTCTCTTCTGTCCAAAAACATAGCTTTTCCGGGAACCCATTGGTAAAGGACAAATATCTCGCCGTTGCGGTTGATAAAAAGATTACCTGTTTTTGTTTGATAAATAGCCGGTACTTTGGCACCTTTGCCGGCCATATAGTGCTGGGCGTTTACTGAAAAAACTGCTTCTTCCTCTGTTTTGCGCAGTCTCTTTAAACACACCGGTCCTGTCGTTGTTTCTGTTTTCCAGACCGTTTTAATACCTCCGCTTTGGATTATTTTTGTACTTTCCGGTATTACTTCATAGTTGGTTAATAACTCGTCTGCTAGTTGGTTCAGGTTTTCTATCATTTGATTACCTCCGGATTTATTTTCGGGTCAAGCCAGTCAAAAGAATTAGCAGCTTCTAATACCGGTATTTTTGATTTTTCGGTTTTTATCATTTGCTGCAGCCGCTGCAAGTATTTTTGTTCCGGCCACTCTTTTTCGCGGTTTTGGTAATACTTGCTGGCAATACCATAAAACAGGTGGGGGAAGCGTATGTCTGTCAGGAGTACTTCATATTCACCGGGAGAGAGGGGGTTGACGGAATGATATGCCTGCAGCATGGTTTTAAACAGGTTGAAATCCCAAAGGCCTCTTTTTTTCATGACTTTGTTGCAGATTTTTCGGATATCACGCGCCGCCAGGTCGTAAGTGATGCCGTCGGTGTCAAAGACATAAAGACAGTCTTTGCCGGCCAACCCCAGGTTGCCGGCGGCAAAGTCCTGATGGCAGAGGTTGACGTTTTGTGCTGACGTTTTTACCAGTTCACTGTATTGCGAATTGGCCAGGTCGGCCAGGCATTTTTGGGCCTGCTTAATGAAGAAGTCACATTCGGCAAGATAAGCCGCATCAAAAGCCGCAGTTTCGTTTTGAACAGCCTTTTCCTTAAAGCTTTCCAGGTCGTTGATGCGTTCCTGGTAGGTTTTGGGCCAGATGCCCAAGTGGGTGCGTATTTTGGCTTCCGCCGGCGGTTTATACCCCCGGGAAGCCGCGTGAAATCCGGCCATGCCCCGCATTATCATGGCCAGTTCGGAAGGGACGTTATAACCGGGAGGTTTGGCAGTTATGGCCTCACTTAATAAAAAATTGGCCTCCCCTATCTCTACAAAGAGCCCTCCTGCTTTGGTCTTTATGATTTTCGGAATATTAACACCGTTAGCAAGCAGATGCTCGACTGCGGAAAGGACAAAAAGCAGTCTGTCTTTGCTCATCGGCATTTTTTTTAGAATTTTTCTATCTTGCCCGGTTTCAATCCACCAGACACCTTTTTTATTTTTGTAGGTCTCTACCATTATTCTGCTGACATTAATGTCATAATTGGCCAGCACCTGATCCAGAGGTTCGTTGATACCCGTATTCATTAAATAATCCCTCCTAAGAATAAATAAGAATAGTATTGTTATCTCTATCTTATGTAAACAGTTAAATTATTGTTAAATGTTATTGACCTATTCACCATTATTTACATAAATACATATGCTGGTTTTAGGAACGTATTACTTTAAACAGAAATCAGGGGGGATTATTTTGAAGTGGGGAGAAAAAATTGTTGGGTCAAAAGATGAATGCTTGCAATATCTATATCAGGTTATAAACCAGCTTGCCGGCGGTATACTGGTGCTTGACGGGATGAACGTTGCAATTCCGGATGAAATGCTGCTGGAATATAAAGTCAAGTATGCGGAGGACCCGGGAGAAACTAAATTTTCGCTCAAGGTAGCGTGGGCAAATGACATTCCGCCGGAAGAAATCCCGGAGGAAGATATAGTGTGGGAAATGCCGTCTACAACTGGGGCTGAGGATTTACAGCCAGAGTTTGAGGCAGACCAGTCAACGATGGCGGCGCCAGAAAAAGCATCGCCGGAACCAGCGAAACCGGAAGAAAATGGCTAAATAAATTCCGGGCTAATAATAGCCCGGAGTTCTGCTTTCGCTAGGGATAGCTTTTTTATATCCGGCTACCCCGGTCAAATCTGATTCCCGGTAAATATGATAAGCCGGGTAGTGAGTATCCACATAAAGTTCAAAACCCATTACTGCCGCCCGAATACAAAAATGTCGGTCTTCCCCCCAGTAATCAACATTGCTAATCCGTTGATAATTTACACCTTGGGCAATGGCCTTGGCTGAAATCAGGGTACATGCGCCCAGCCCGCCTACTTCATATAACCCCGGGACTTTTAACTGGGCAATAACGGCTATTGCTTGCCGGTTCTTTTCTTCTTCCGTAATGCCGCCGCCGCCCAAATAGTAGGAATACTGGCCGGTAAGCCAGACTTGCGGCAGTTTTCCCAAACCGGGTGTCCACTCGGTCCAAAATATTTCTGAAACAATATCCTTCCCCGACGCCAGCAGTTGCTTCAGCGTGAGTGGATGCAGGACCAGGTCGGAGTCCACCATCAGGACGTGGCTATAGTTGTTTTTCAGCGCAAATTTAAGGATAACATCTTTGTAAGCGGCCACTTTCCAAATTAGCTGATCATTCCAATAATGAGTTTCCTCAGAGCAGTGGTAAGCCTCCGATGGTCTGTCGCAACCCCGGAAAATCATGGCACCGGGCATTATGAAGTCGATTAGTATTTTGACAGACTCGTCATGGTCATTGTTGTCGATAAAAAAGCAGTCAACTTTTAGACCGGTTCTGTCAAGTTCGGTGAGGGAAACTAAAAATTCTTTCAAAATTGCCGGCTTTTGCCGGATAGCGCTGCCGATTAATACTCTAGGGCTTTCTGCAGTCATCGGCGGGCCCCCTTATTGCACAGAATAGCTTTGCCAGTGTACCCGAGCTAATGTATCTTATGTTTACCGATATTTTATTGTTAATTGATAATGTAATGAATTGATTTACTGCCGCCTTCACCACTGTTTACATAATTACATATGCTATATAAATAAGTAGATATTTTATGGTGAGCAATAAGGAGAGATTACTTTGATGCGTGTAAAAAAAGCGGTAATTCCGGTGGCCGGGATGGGCACCCGATTTTTGCCCGCTACCAAGGCATTGCCCAAGGAGATGCTGCCTATAATCGACCGGCCGATTATTCATTATGTAATAGAAGAAGCTATTGCAGCCGGTATAGAGGACATTATTATCGTTACCGGACGCGGCAAGCGGGCTATTGAGGATTATTTTGACCGGTCCCTGGAACTGGAATATTTTCTTCAGCAAAAGGGACAAACAAAATCGCTGGAGATGATATGCAAAATCTCAAATCTGGCTGATATCCATTACGTAAGACAAAAAGAACCCCTGGGACTTGGCCATGCTATCTATCAGGCTAAGCGGCACGTAGGGAGTCGGCCGTTTGCCGTGCTGCTGGGGGATGAAATATTCCGGGGTTCCGAACCGGCTATAAAACAGTTGATAGACTGTTACAAAACAACCGGTGCAAGTGCTTTGGCGGTACGTCAGGTGGAGTCAAAGCATGTTGGCAAGTATGGTATTATCAAGCCTGAAAAAACAGCAGGTGGTATGACAAAAATATTGGAACTGGTTGAAAAGCCCACTCCTGATAAAGCTCCTTCCAACTTGGCGATTGTAGGCAGATATGTTATTGAACCGCAGATCTTTGATGTTTTGGAAAACATTTCGCCCGGTTATAATGGTGAGATTCAGTTGACCGATGCCTTGCAAGCCATGACCGTAAAGCGTGATATATATGCCGTTGAAGTTAGCGGGGCGCGGTATGATGTGGGAGACCAACTTGGTTACTTGCAAGCAATGGTCGAATTTGCTCTGGAGAGAGAAGACCTGGCCGAAAAGTTTAATAAATATTTAAAAATGGTGCACAAACATTGAGACGAGGTGGTAAAGCGTAAAAAATATTTTTAACATGAATTCGGAATGTGGATAACTTAAAGGTTCTTAAAACCTATGGAT
>CAZWUW010000032.1:0-30286 GCA_964636895.1 uncultured Eubacteriales bacterium | reverse complement strand
TCCGTCTACCAGCTTTGCCGTAGAATAATCGTAGGCGGTCAGGACAGCGATTTTTTCCTGTTTATGTTTCATTTCCTGTAACCTAAGTGTAGTAACTTTACCTGTCGACATAAGTCACGCCTCCTTTTTCATTGCAAAAAGACCGGTTATTTTCTCCGCACCACTGCAGTCTATACTACCTTTTTCCAGCGCTACGCCAGCGGTATAGGTGCCCAAGATACTATATAACTGCGTATATATATCAGGTAGCTGCTCCAGCGCTTTCAGGTGTGCCGCCAACGTACCCAGGTCGCTGCGGGCAACAGGTCCGGTTAGCGCTTTAGCCGGCCCGAGATTTTCTATATTGTTTATGGTGCCTTTGACTAACGGTAAAATCGCCCTCATTGCCGCTTCTTCATCCATGCCTATCTGCCGGTATATAGTAACAACAAAATGTAACAAAGCCACCAGGTAATTTGATGCCACACAAGCACCCAGATGGTATAATGCTTTCCCTTCCGGCGGCAGGACAAAACACTGACCCGCCAGGTCGGCAATAATTTGGCGGGCAGCCGGGAACCCGGCGGGGTCACCCTGAATTGAAAAAAATGACCCGGGCAAATTCTTGACAGCTATATCTATGCTGGCAAAGGATTGCAGGGGATGTACAGATATAATAGCGGCACCTGCTTCCCGGGCCGGTGCCAGCACTTCCGCCGGCAGTGCCCCGCTCATGTGTACCACCAGCTGACCTGGTCGAAATCCGCCGCCCTGAGCGATCAAGGCGGCAGTATCGGCAATAGCCCGGTCCGGCACTGTAATAAACACAATTCCTCCATTGGTTGCAGCGGCCGCCAGACCTTCAAAACAGGCTGCCCCGGTACGCTCGGCCAGTTGCCGAGCAGAATCCAACCGGCGGCTGGCCACCGCAGCAATTTCATAACCCTGCTGCTTTAACCGAACAGCCACGGCAGAACCCAAAACCCCGGCTCCAATAATTACCACTCTGCACATGTCCACACCTCTTTTGACAGAAAATTTCGACAAAGCCGGCAATGAAAAAACCTTTCAGGCCAGGCCGAAAGGTCAATGAGCAAACAAAATATACCTTCCGTCTCGGTCCGAACCGGCTCCAAGCGGTTTTATTAATAAAAAAAAGATACCGGACTACCTCTGGTGCAGTTCCATTAGCCGGCTACTGCCCACAGCCCAATTTTAAGTTTACCATATTTTTTGTTGAATGCAAACGAATTTTTTACAATCCGATAATTCCTTTAACGTTTTATTAACAGTCAGACCATTGCACAAAAGCATATCTCCGGCAATTTCTGCCAGCGGTGCCAACACAAAAGCCCGTTCTAACATCCGGGGATGCGGCACCTGCAGATTATCCGTACTAATTATTTGGTCACTATAGCATAAAATATCCAGATCAACGGTACGCGGACCCCACCGGATATTACGAACTCGGCCCAGCCGGATTTCTATTTCCTGCAGCAGTTGCAGCAACGCTTCCGGCGATAGGGAGGTTTCAATTTGGGCAACTGCATTATGAAACCAAGCTTGGTCTTCATAGCCTACCGGCTCAGTAAGATACACAGAAGAAACCCCTGTAATGCGCACCTCTTCGCTCTGGGCAAGCATCTTTATGGCCATGCTAAGATTATCTATAGGCCGGCCTATATTTGACCCCAGACCGATATAAACCTTGGGCATCAATCGTATTTCCCCCTGACAATTTCCACACCTACATAGTCAAAAATACCACTAATCGGCGCATGGGGCTTTTTAATCCGTACCAATACCTGCTCAGAGGGGTAATGTTCCAAAATCTCATGGGCAATTTCCTCTGCCAGGGCTTCCACCAGGTTAAATGAGCGCCCGGTGGTAATGTTTTTCACCACCGCATAAATATCGGCATAATTCAAAGTCCGGTTCAAGTCATCGGTTCGTCCGGCTTGACGCAAGTCAAGCCGGATTTCCAGATCGACTATAAATTTTTGGCCCATGGCTTTTTCCTCAGGAAAAACCCCATGTCGGGCATAAAACTGCATACCGGCCATTATGATTTTATCTCGCAACCTCTATTCCTCCTATCCTTTTCAGAACAAGCTACCGCCGGTACATGGCATCAGTCATCCTAACTACCCGCTGCATTGCCCCGATATCATGTACCCTGACAATATCCGCTCCCTGAGCTATGCCAAAGGCTACCGTGGCAGCTGTGCCCTCTATCCGTTCATTGGCCGGCAAATTAAGGGTATTGCCGATCATTGATTTCCGGGAAGTCCCCAACAGCATCGGATAGCCCAACGTTTTAAATTCCCATAATCGCTTCATTACCTCAAGATTTTGGTCTAAATTTTTGCCAAAACCAATCCCCGGATCAATAATCAGATTCTCTTGTCTCACTCCCGCCGCCAGGGCCAAGTCAATACTCTCTTGCAGCGCAGCCAGAATATCATCCATCATGCTGATATATTCCGTTCCCTTCTGGTTATGCATCATGACTAAAGGTACATCTTCATACCGGGCTACTGTTTTTACCATTGCCGGGTCGGCTTTTAAGCCCCAGACATCATTAATTATATGAGCACCAGCTTGCAGGGCCTGCCTGGCAACTTCGGCTTTATACGTATCCACCGAAACCGGCACGGCAAGTTCCGAAACTAACCGCTCCAATACCGGCAGCACCCGGCGCAGTTCTTCTTCCGTGGTCACCAGCGCAGCATTGGGACGGGTAGACTCACCTCCAATATCAATAATGTCCGCACCCAATTCCACCATTTCATGGGCGTGTTTTAAAGCTCTATCCATATCAAAAAACTGTCCGCTATCAGAAAAGGAATCCGGTGTAATATTAAGGATCCCCATAATCAATGTCCGTTCACCCAAAGGCAGGCGATATCCCCGGCAATTAAGACCGGGCGGGCGGCAACCCTCCAAGCCGTGAAGTGTCGCACACAGCTTTTCCGCCACTTTAGGCAGGCCAAAAGGCTGCATCTTCAACTTGCCAATTAGTTCTCCAAATTGCTTTACCGTACCCATCAGCAACACATCAGTGGATTCTGCCTTAAGATTCCCGGCAGCCCTGGTTAAAGCAGCATCGCCGCCTTTGCTCAACATTTCTTCCTTGATGATGATTGCCGCCGGCAATTTAACGTTTTCTATTTTAATTACCCTGTGTACAGCCTTCGGCACCATCTGGTGCGCCCCCCCGGCATCAGCCCCGATATAACCGATCTCTTTTTTCGCCTGCTCGCGGGTGTCAATTTTTATAGCTCGTACGCGAATCACTTTGTTTCCTCCCATCAATAAATAAGGACCTTTGTTCCTGTTTCCATCCGGTCAAATTTATAGCACTCATAACTGGCGGCACATTGCGAACAGGCCCTGGACAGATTGTCCGCCCGACACAACCGCTCGCCTAGTATGCTCACGTTTTCCCCCATATTGCGGTGTTCCCGGATAGCTATGGTAATAATTTTAGTTTCTGCCGGACTAAAACCTGACCGCACCAGAACTTCTTCAGCCATTTCGGCACCAAGAGCAGCGTGGTCTTCCCCGGTTTCATACTCCCGCCAGCGGGCAATGTCATGCAGCAGGGCGGCTGCGTAAATTATTTCTTTGGCCGCCTCACGGCTACCCAGCCGGTGCTCCTCAATAAACTTTTTGAAGTCGCCACTCTCCAGCATCATAATATAGGCCACCCTGGCCACATCAACAACATGCTGAATGGTATGTTTGCAATACTTACGATTAACTTCCTTAGCCTGATTTCTGGTCATGCATTCCTGAAAAAGAGCGTCCTGGAAAACCTGCGCCACTCTGTTCACGACTGCCCCTCCCCAAATTTGTCCTGATTTCAATTTAGGCAACTCCGATTAATTATGACGCTTATTATATTCTGCATGAAATATCCGTCATTATGTAATTAGTATTAATAATTTGACAAATGAAGAAAAATTCCTGCAAAAACAATAACCGGCCAGTGCCCCACCGCTGCTTGAAGGGGCAAAAAAAACAGAGAGGCTTAGTCTAAGCCTCTCTAAAATAACTCTGTTTTTTGTTTAGAATAATCCGCTTACATCTCCGGTATTTACATCTACATCAATTCTTCTGTAAGCAGGATCGGAAGCTGTACCCGGCATTAAGCTGATATCCCCGGCACAAGGACAGAGGAACTTGGCACCACTGTAAACTAGGATGTCACGGATGGGAAGTATCCAGCCCTTGGGCACACCCTTAAGTGACGGATCATGGGAGAGACTAAGGTGAGTCTTCACCATCATGGTCTGGTAGTCGGCGAACTGCGGATCGGTTTCAAACCTCTTTGCCTTGGCTTCAGCAACCGGAGACCACTGCACACCGTCAGCACCGTAAACTTCCTTGGCAATCATTTCAACCCGCTGACGAATCGGCATTTCAAGCGGATACAGCGGCTTATAATTGGAGGGCTCATTAGCAGCATCCATAACCACATCTGCCAGCTCAGCCGCACCTTCGCCACCGTACATCCAGTGGTTGGAAGCAGCACAGCGAACGCCCATTTCAGCACAGAGCTTTCTAACTAAATCATGTTCAGCCTTAGTATCTGTGTAGAATTGGTTTATGCAGACAACCGGAACAATCCCGGACTTCTTAACCACGTTAACCATATGACGCAGGTTTTCAAAACCCTTTTCAACCAGGGAAAGGTCTTCCTTTGTATACTCGTCAGGCAGCGGACGCCCTGGTGCAACTGCAGGACCGCCACCGTGCATCTTGAGTGCCCGGATGGTCGCTACAATAACAGAAACGTTCGGGACGTTGCCACTCAGGCGGCATTTTACGTTCCAGAACTTCTCGAAACCGATATCGGCAGCAAAGCCCGACTCAGTTACAGTGTAATCAAAGAGTTTAAGCGCCAGACGGTCAGAAATAATGGAGTTCTGTCCGATAGCAATATTAGCAAAGGGGCCGGCATGAATCAGCACTGGCTGACCTTCTACGGAGTAGCAAAGCGTCGGGTTAATGGTGTTGCGCATCCAAGCGGTCATAGCACCGGCAACATCCAGGTCGGATGTGGTAACCGGTTTGCCTGTCCGGTCATAAGCAACGGTAATCTTGCCGAGACGGTCTCTCAGGTCTGCCAGGTCCCTGGAAACTGCCAGGATAGCCATCAATTCGGAACCAACGGCAATACCGAATTTGGAAGACATCGGGTAACCGTCTTTTTTGCCACCAAGTCCAATCACAATGTTACGCAGGGCCTGAACAGCATAGTCTATTACCCAGCCCATTTCCATGTTCTTGGGGTCAATATCCAGGCGGCGCAGACCACGCTTGGTCAGTTCTTCATCAGTATAGTTGCACTCATGCTGATACCGTGATGTTGCTGCAACCATAGCCAGGTTATGGGCATTAGTAATATCGTTGATATCACCGGTAAGACCCAGTGAAAACTCTGTCATCGGAATAAGCAAAGCATTACCGCCGCCGGCAGCAGTACCTTTAACGTTCATGGTAGGTCCGCCGGAAGGCTGCCGAAGTGCGCCACCAACGTTTTTGCCCTTAACACCCAGGCCCTGTATCAAACCCATGGAAACGGTAGTTTTACCTTCACCCAGGGGGGTCGGAGTGATAGCGGTTACTTCAATATACTTGCCGTCTGGCTTATCCTTAAGGCGGTTCATGATTTTGAGGAAATCCAATTTAGGTGTTTTGCCATAAGGAATCATTTCTTCTTTTCGAATCCCTAACTTCTCAATCCACTCATCAGGAGTAGGTAAAAACTTTTCGGCCTCGGCCGCAATCTGCCAGTCCTTAAACTTAGTCGGATCCATTGATCTCGGATTGTATGGCATTTATCAATCTCTCCCTTCAAATCTTGTAATCTTTGATTTTACCGTTCAAGCACGCAAGAATTCAGTTCTCCTCTTGCTACAGACCATTAATCCCCCCTTTTCCTTGCGGAAATTTGTATTGCTTGATAAACTGCATTTATGGGTTTATCGATAAGTAGAAACCTAAAAAACTCCCCTAGTATTAAGTTATCACGCTTGTATTAGGAAATTATTCACAAAGTCCGAGGAAACAAAAGCTTCGGAAAAGCTAAAACCCCGGAACATAAATCAGCATATCTTATCAGCCTTATTTATATTCGCGATTTTTTCTATAACTCCTGCCATTAAAGACAAAATAATCAAAAAATTTATAATCTTATGCTGTACAGGCAGGTGGTGCCGGTCTGTCCACTTTCTAACAATATGCCCGGCAGTCGGAAATAATGACAAACTGGGTTAATCTACCGGTTCTTTTTTTCTTCGTTTTTTTGCATAAATTTATCTACGTTAATCACAAATCTTTCGTGTACGCCTTCGCCAATTTTTTCTTTTTCATCAAAAGCTTCTATCTTAAAGGTTAACTTTTTTCCGTCTATTTGAACCAGTTCCGACTTGGCGGTAACCTCCATTCCCACTGGCGTGGCTGCAATATGACTGGTGTTAATTTGAATGCCTACGGTGCTATTACCTTCCGGCAGAAAACCTGACACGGAATTTAAAGCCGCGTTTTCCATCAAAGCAATCATAGCCGGGGTGGCAAATACCGGGATGCCTCCGCTGCCTAAGGAAATAGCAGTGTTTTTATCGTTGACAATGGTCTTGGACTCGCCTATTATACCAACTTGCAGATTTTCCATAATTTCACCTCCCACATAGTTTTTAGTAAAGATTCGGTAAGTTCAAAAAAATTCCTGCTTAAAACAGAACAAAAAATCCCGGCTTTTTCGCCGGGATTTTCACTATTCATAAATCCACTGGTCTAACACCTTTTTGTATTCACAAAGTTCTTTTTCCGTAAAGTAAATAGCTATTTCTCTTTTTGCGCTTTCTACCGAATCAGAGCCATGAATCACATTGCGACCAACCTCAATGGCGTAATCGCCGCGAATGGTGCCCGCCCCCGCATTAGCAGGATTAGTAGCACCGTTCATCGCCCGGGCCGTAGCAACAACATCCTTGCCCTCTAAAACCATTGCTACTACCGGACCGGAAGTAATGTATCCAGCCAGCGCTTCAAAAAAAGGCTTACCAATATGCTCGGAATAGTGTTGCTCGGTAATAACCCGATCCATTTGCAGCATCTTCAAGCCCACAATCTTAAATCCTTTTTTCTCAAACCGGCTAATAATCTCACCCACCAGGTTACGTTGAACCCCGTCAGGTTTAATCATCACATAAGTTCTTTCCATCAATTTCGCCTCCTGGAAACTTTTACGCGGCACTTACGCCGGCAAAACTCTATTATTGCTTAGTCTCATCTTCCTTCGGTTCAATAATATGCACTTCTTCCTGATAACCGGGAGCAGCTTTAGGGTCATTCTCATCTTCATCCGGCTCACTGGTTTGGCTATCCTGAACCGAAGATTTTCCGGCTTTCCCGCTATTAATAACGTTGCCTTGATTGCCATTTTCCCGGGCCAGTTTCTCTGCACGCACTTCTTCAACATTTTTGTTTTCCATAAGTGCGGTAAACTCATCAGCCTCAAGAGTCTCATTTTCTATTAGATTATCAGCAATGAGGTGCAGCTTGTCAATATTATCTTCCAGCAATTGCTTGGCTTTGACATAGCATTCATCAATAATTTTGCGCACCTCTTTGTCAATGGAGAAAGCTACTTCCTCACTGTAGTTGCGATCCCGGGCAATATCCCGGCCCAAAAATACCTGTTCCGTTTTCCGACCCAAGGTCAATGGTCCCAATTCATCGCTCATCCCGTATTCCATAATCATCCGGCGGGCAATACTAGTGGCTCGTTCCAGGTCATTCTGCGCCCCTGTACTGATGTCGCCTAGGACAAGCGCCTCCGCCACGCGACCGCCAAGTAATACCACCATATCATTAAGCAACATTGATTTGGTCATATAGTACCGGTCTTCGGTGGGCAGAATCAGTGTATATCCGCCGGCCCGGCCACGCGGAATGATGGAGACCTTATGCACCGGATCAGTATCCGGGAGTACTGCTCCCACCACGGCATGTCCGGCTTCATGGTAGGAGACAAGTTTCTTTTCTTTATCACTAATTACCTTGGACTTTTTCTCAGGTCCGGCAATAACTCGTTCTATAGCATCTTCCATCTCATGCATGCCGATTTTCTTACGATTAAACCGGGCCGCCAGAAGGGCTGCCTCGTTTACCATATTTGCCAGATCAGCTCCGGTAAAACCCGGGGTGCGTCTGGCCAGTATCCTGAGATCTACATCGTCGGCCAGGGGCTTACCTTTAATATGCACCTGCAAAATTTCCTTGCGCCCGGTGATATCAGGCACATCCACTACTATTTGCCGGTCGAAGCGCCCTGGTCGCAGCAGCGCAGGATCCAAAATATCCGGCCGGTTAGTAGCGGCAATAATAATTATGCCTTCATTGGGGGCAAAGCCATCCATTTCTACGAGCAGTTGGTTTAATGTCTGTTCCCGCTCATCATGGCCACCGCCAAGACCGGCACCCCGCTGACGCCCTACAGCGTCAATCTCGTCAATAAATACAATGCAGGGAGCGTTTTTCTTGGCTTGTTCAAACAAGTCCCGCACCCTGGAAGCACCAACCCCGACAAACATTTCTACGAAGTCGGAACCGCTGATGCTGAAGAAAGGAACCCCTGCTTCACCGGCTACAGCCCGCGCCAACAAGGTTTTCCCGGTACCGGGAGGACCAAATAACAGGACCCCCTTTGGAATCTTAGCACCCAGTTCATTAAATTTCTTGGGATGTTTTAAAAATTCAACTACTTCTTCCAGTTCTTCTTTGACTTCGTCAGCCCCGGCCACATCATCAAAAGTAACCCGTTTTTTTTCATCCGTATGCAGGCGTGCTCGCGACTTACCAAAAGACATGACCCGGTTGCCGCCGCCCTGAGTCTGATTGAGCATAAAAAATATCAGCCCGATTAAAAGGAGGATAGGTAAAAAATTAAAGAATAGATTAGTCCACCAAGGTGCCTTGGGAGCAGGGATAAAATCAAACTTAACGTTCTTTTCCCGCAACGTCTTGGTCAGATCACCGGTTTCCTGTTCCGAACCGGTGGTGCTGAATGCCTTTTGACCTTCCTTAAGCTTGCCCGTGATACGGATACTCTTATCATCAGGTTGAATTTTGACATTGGAAACTTTGTTCTTATCCAGCAAGGCATAAAAATCAAAGATGCTTATCTCCTTTACTTCCGTTGGTGACGGAGAAGTATACTTGATAATTGCCACGGCCAAGACAACAATCAAGAGATAAATGCTAAGATTCTTAAAAATTCTATTCAAAAAGTTCACTCCTTTTCAATCCTCAGCCGGTTATGCAAATTTTCATACTTCGTAATTGTAACATAAATTTAGGAGGTTTTCAATTTTGTTCTGTAATATTTTCCAAGATTTTTAGGTGTAAAAACTTCCTGGTCGAGTCTGTAATTTGCCACCTGTCATCCGGGCGCATCCCGCCTACCCATACAATATCTTCGCCGGCGGTGATAATGGGAACACGATCTCTTTGCCGGCGGGGAACTTTGGCATCAATAAAAAACTCTTTAATTTTTTTGGAACCTCTGCCGCCCAGCGGCCAAAACCTATCCCCCGATTGTCGAGAACGAACCTGCAAAGGACCTGACAATTTTTCCGCATCCACCCATAACTCTTTCTTGCCGGCAGCGTCCACTGGCGGGACGCCAGTTATCTCCACTACAATATTAGCACCAATTTCAGGAATAAAGGTGGTCCCGGGTATTTGCAGTGCATAACAAAAAACAACGGGTTCCAAATTAGGTCGGGCGACCGTCAAACGGAATTCACCATATCCATTTATCATTATTATGTGCCGGGGAAATTCTATTACTCCTCCTGCTTTGCCATCGCGCAAAAAGTTCATTGCCTGCTCAAGATGATTATATGTCAATTCCCTGGCATCTCCCCGTAAGGCCGCCCATGCTTTTCTGAGCAGACGACGTTGCAGCGCCGGCGGCGCAGCAAGAAAACCCGGCAGATTACAAATGATTTCCGACCGGGTATCGGAAATCATCAGCTTGTCCCAAAGGTCCTGTACCTGCGTATCCATAAACTCATTTTCATCCTGCATGATGCCGGCCAGACGGATAAGGGCGACTCTGATTTCAGGATTATATTCTCTTTCCAACAGCGGCAATAATTCAAGCCGCACCCTGTTCCGCAGATAAACCGGCTTAAAATTCGAACTATCCTGGCAATATGCCAATTCGTTTTCGCGACAGTAGTTTTCGATCTCCTCCCGGGTGGCATCAATCAGAGGCCGAATATATACGCCTCCCCGTTGTGGTGGAATCCCGCTTAAGCCACCCGGGCCCGCACCACGCAGAATATTCATCACCAGAGTTTCGGCCTGGTCGTCGGCATGATGGCCGGTGGCAATTCTGGTTGCTTTTTGGGTCATCCGGACCTGCTCCAGAAAATCATATCTTACCTGCCTGGCTGCAGCCTGAGCAGAAATTCGGCGAGCTTTGGCAAATGCCGGCACATCCACTTTTGATACCGTGCAAGGTATTTCCAACTGCTGCGCCAGATCCATTACCCATCGAGCATCCTGATCCGCCTCCGCTCCACGAAACATATGATTTAAATGCGCAATGTGCAGAACAAGGTCATACTCCTTTTTTAGACTAAACAAAACGTGAGTCAGCGCCACCGAATCCGGTCCGCCAGATACCGCAACCACTACCCGGTCACCCCGGGCAAGCAGGCTGTATTTGGTAATAGTGTCACATATAATCCGAAACATCTGGTCAACCTCTCTCGTATCATTGCACAACTCTTTCGACATGAACCGATGTTTTCCTGCACCTCCGCTGATTTTTTACTGATAATAGAAGTAAAGGCTAATAATAAAGAAAAACGCCGATAAACCACCTATCACGTTTACGGCCCAATAAATTGAATTGCTGCCGGCGGAAATGTTTTGCTTACCTTTGCCCCGGCATTGCCACAGCTCCGCAGCCATTTCACCAAGCAGGCCGTATTCCTGGTGTAAACCTTTAATAATTACCGGTAAAAGAGGATCGGTGATACTCAAAGGCTTAATTTTCCTGAGCAATTCTTTTATGCAACCGATTTTCAAATGCTTTGAAACACCCCTTTGCATAGACAGTAAAAGCATGCTTAACGCAAACTGGTCATATTTCTCATCACTGCAGCGGGTGCCGGCCTGCCAGTTGCTCCGGTCATACATTGGCGTATATTGAAGAATAGCACTACCCTTCGGACATACACTGCCAAAATCCACTACAAAAAGCTTTTTGGTAAAATTGTCATATAAAATGTTCCCCGGCTTTATATCCCCAAAAACAAAACCGGCTTGATGTAAATAATGTAAAAAAACAGCCAAGGCAATGCCGATGTTAATTGTTTCCTCCTGCCGCAGACAGCCTTTTAATTCATGCAACCCCCGGCCCCGGCAATAATCCATGACAATATAATGATATGTATGACCTTTTTCACAATAATCATCAAGTTCATAGACTTCGGGCACTATGCCCAGACTTTTGATATCCCTGTTGCTGTTCAAAAAAAGATGAGTCCGGTGTTCCCGGGTAATACCCGGCAGGTCCCTAGAAATCTTCATAGCTAGCTGTTTACCGTCTGCAACACGCTGCACTAGCAGCACGCAGGCCGTCCCACCAGCACCAAGCGTACTTATGACCAGGTAACGGTTGCCATCCCACCTGCCAATTATTTCGTGACCGGGATGAAAACTAACTTGATATTCTGAGCCGCTCATTTTAGTAAATCCAAAGCCGGTTTGCGCGAAATGTTTGGTAACACCGCAGATTTTCCGGCCAACATTTCCACAGCTGCCAAAATAGCCGGCCCGGTTGGCGTCCGTCCGGCCGGACTTACTCTATCCCAACCGGACACCTCGGCAGAGCTTTTTGAAATAACCTCCAGGAGCTGCCGGCGACCCGGAAACCGGGCTACCGAAGCATAAGTCGGCCCCCTTCGTTCCCGCAGAGTCAATAATAAGTCCTGTACACTCTGTGTCAAAGCCGGCATTTTTCCGGTCATACTGGCACTGGTATCCAGCAAAAGAACCATTTGCAACTCTGCCTGGTCGGCCAAATCCGCCATCAGGTCCAAGATACCGGCCCGCTTCTCAGGTGATAGTTCAGTACACGACAAGCCGGTAATTTTTTTTAATTCCCGGTTGATAATCATATTCAAGGTGGACTGAGTAGCCTGCCAAGTGACAGCCTGTAAAGTTTTGGTCAAGTCAGGAATTGTGACCCGGTTGGCTACCCCCCCGCCCGCGGCGGCAATGCCTTCAATTTCCCGCCGACCCCGGGCTCCGAGATGCCCGCCGTCAAGAATACCTATAGCACTGACGGTAACTCCAGCAGCCGCTGCCAGCCGGGCGGATGCCGCCGGCGAGCAGCCTTCATTAGCATGTCCGTCAGTAATAACCACGATTTGCTTAATTGTTCCATGCCCCATTAAAAAAATACCCCCTTTGGTCTAATCCTTCCCAAAAATTGGTGGATTTATGCGACCAAAAGGGCCTGTCGTCCGGAGTTCTATTTCGTGCCTATTATTCACTAACCGCCTTAAGCGCCACCACCAGCACCGTCATGTCGTCAGCCACGGCCCCGCCATTGCGGGCAATAGCCTTATTCAATAACAGGTCCGCGATATTCTGAGGGTCGGTGGTCATTACCAGCTGTAATGTATCCAACACCCATTCATCCGACCCGCCCTCTTCACGCCCGGCATCCAGAATACCGTCCGTCACCATCACCACTACATCATCATGCGTTAGCGATTTTTGAATACAATCCACTTCAATATTGTTTAAAATTCCTATCGGCAAAGAAGCCGACCTGATGATCCCTACCTGGTTGCCCCGCTTTATAAAACTGGGTGCCGCACCAATTTTCATAAAATCGGCGCTACCCGAAAACAAATCAATTACTGTCAAGTCGGCTGAGGCAAAGGTTTCTTCCGGTGCGCGCACCACCAGTATAGAATTTACGGTTTTAATGGCCAGCGCCTTGTCAAAGCCGGTCTCCATCAACTGTTCCAGCAACCCAATGGTGGCCTTGCTTTCCTGGGCAGCTTTGGCCCCTATGCCCATACCATCGCTAAGCATTAACACATATTTACCGTCTCGCAGTTCCAGAAAAGAGTAACTGTCTCCTGATATTTCAGGATCACAGGCTGCGCCAGCCACGCCGATTTCCACACGAAGGTTAAAAGCGGGATATAGCCTGAACTCACATGTTGGATCACCCGTTTTTTTAGGACAATAATTGGCATTAAGCACCTTCATGCGCTGCCCCAACACCCCAGCCACCAACGGACCTATGGCACGGCTGCACTGCAGCTTGCCGCCGCAAGACGAACTGGATATCACCACTTCAATTTTATCATTACCTATGCTCAGGACTTTTAAATCCAGTACAGAATAACCACCTTTAATCAATTCACGGCGCAAAATCAGCTCAATGTCTTCCCGCATTTGCACGTCCACTTTTATTTCTCCGGCCAGATTATAGAGGATGCCGGAAATGCCTTCCAGTTGACCGGCGACAACCTCCCTGCTTTCTGCCACTTTGCGTTCCCAAAAATGATTTGCCTTATAAAGGTCAAAAAGACAGTTAACGGTTACGGCCAACTCTTTTAGCCGGACACACCGTTTTTGAATATCCGGACCAATATGTTCCGCCGATACCCGACCGGTTGCCTCAATGGTAGTAAAGAGTTCCATAATGGACTTATATGTTTTATAAAAATCTTTTTCCCAACAAATGCGATGCAACGAACACCCCTTACAAACCTTATTGGAAATATTACTGAATAACATCTGCAAGCTGTTGTCTTCTCTGGCCCGGGTGTCACAGGCCACCTGCTCAATGGTACGGGAAAGCTCCTGGAAAACCCGGGCGAACTCCCGCACTCTGGCAGATGTCATTTCCCGCAACCGTTTTTCGGTAAATGACCGCGGAGCAAATTGGGCCATGCTGCCTCTAATAAGAGAACGTAGGTAATAGATTACCTTTTTCGGGATAACCAAGAAGGCTGCCGCCGCCAAAGCAGTTTCAGCCAGGTCAACTGCCAAGGCCCGGTAGCTGTTCAGATAAATTGATAAAATAATATTACCCAAGCTAAAACCAATAATAATACCAATCCTGCCAAAACCCCGGAACAATCCCGCCATCAAACCGGCAAAAGAATAAAAGCCAATGATACCCGGGGGCAACGTAGCACTGAGACTAGGCACCATACCCACCAAAGTGCCCATAGCCGCTCCGAGGCTGGCCCCACCGGTAAAAGCAGCCGACAGTATAAAAAACTTGCTAACGACATTTCGCAAATCAATACCCGCCAGCCTGACTTCCGAAAGTCCGGTCAATAAACCAATAATCAACACTGCCAGTCCCATCAATTCATCTCTGCGTAGAGCAAAGGGGTCTGCTTGCCGACGCAGGGCCGGCAGTACCCGGATAAAAACAGAAGTAATACCCGCCGCAACCAAACCTTCAAACGCGGCTACCATATAGTTATATAGAGCAGGCTGCGTATAAGCATAAAACCCCACCCGTGCAACAGTGGTGAGACCCAGAATAAGCAGCGGTAAGCCAAACCATTTGTTTTTAAGTAAAGAGCTGAACTTACTGAGCGTCAATAAGCACAGCGCTAACAAAGCAACCGAACTCCAAAGCAAAGGTCCATGCAACACCGTAGCCAGTCCGCCGACCAAAAATAAAAAGGCCAACAGTCCCCGGTCAGGTATAATCAGCATTACGGCGGCCATAGCAGCCACCGCAAAAGGTATCGTTGCACCCAGGACTACAGCCCGGCCCAATAAAAAACAGAACAACGCAATAAAGGCTGTCTCCCACGCAACTAAGTGAAACAACCTTCTTTGTAACGATTCTAAGTTAATCCTGTTTAACCGCCATTTGTTATCCGCAGATTTTTTTTGATTTGTCCTATGGAAGGAATATATATCTGTGCTTTCTTTCACCTGGCCACGACCTCGCCTTCCGCGTGTTGTTTGCTTAATTATAATACACGCCCGGCGCAATCGATGTCAGGATTGGTAGAATGCCCGAATTTTTCTTTCGACGATTTTTTTACAGTTTAACCTCTTTTTATGTCCAGCGCCACTGTTAATGCACCTTTTAATGCCCGCGGATTTGCCACCTTCAAATCAATTTTTTCAATGGTTGGTTGGATCTGCACTTTTTTGCCCGGCTTTATCCCATCAACTTCCGCATATGTATGAAACTTTTTTTCAAACTCCCATGAACATATCCGGCAAGTATCCGCCGAATACTTATGGCCCTGCTCGGAAATGTCAAACAGCCCGTCCGCCTGCATTTGCAGGTAACCAAAAAAATTGTCAAAATCCTCTTCTTCATTTCCTGAATCCGACGTAATATCCGGTACCACCACCGGTCTGTAAAATACCTTAAGATTATAACCCCCCCATAATTCTACCTCACCGTTATGCACTTCATACTTTTCCAACACCGGCACAACCGTCATGCTATTTAGCTGGCCAATATCAGGCAAGCCTTTCGGCACTTCCAATCGCAATGGTATCCTCGGAAAAATATATTTTTCCGCTTTGGTTTTCCCGGCCATCAGTATCCTCCTTTTTCCCGGCAGTTAGCTTGCATATATTCCGGGTCTTGTGCCGCTTATACCATTATATTCAGTTGCGTGCCCAATATGCTTTGCCCACCTCTATAAACCAGGCATACAGAATTAATAAACAAGAGCACCCGGTATACCGAGTGCTCATTTTTTAGTCAAATTTTTTCCCAATCCCGCAGACAAACCGCGCAAGACGGGGGCGGAGTCTCTTTAACCGGAAATACCACCTCCCCTGTAATCGCATCTATGTGAATTAACCAGTAACCATAGTTGCCCGCCGTGTAGCTTTGACCGGGTAAAGGCTGCCAGTGAATATAACCGGTTTTACCATGAAAAGGCTGGTTCTCCTGGCAAAATGTACCAGGCACGCCATGGACTAAGTACTTCACCGCTCCTTTCTCGTTATATTGCATACCAATTAACTGGTGGCCCTGAAAAACAGGCCCGGCAGCAATTCCCGGATAGGTATGGGAGCTATCCTTCATGCAGGGCAACTTTGCGGAGGCATTAAGCGGAAGATAGAATTTCCACCAGGTATGCCCGGGCATATCACCAAAGGGATTAATTCTTTCAAGGTTTGGGTATTCAGGGGTCTGGGCCTCGATTAACTCAATAAACCCTGCTAAAACAGTATAACCAATCCCGTAAATACAGGTGACATCATCCTGGATAAAAACCTCTACGCCGGTAAAATCGCCAATTGACAGGCCTGACCCGCCGACATCATGGGGATCCAAATCCCACCGGAGTTCACCACTGCCCCTGCGATTAACTTCCACCGCGCCCACATAAACCGGCACAATTTTACCGTTGCGCTCACCGACAAGCCAGACCTGATAACGGTTTCTTGTCCCGGAATGGTTTTTGCCGCCGATGGGCCGGAGATTCTTTACCCGGGTGATTAACCGACCTTTATTTCCTTCCACCTCAATACGGATATAGCCACGCGACCTCCTCGTAGGACTAAGGGAATAGCTGACATCTTTTTCGTAAAGCACGGCAACAAATCTACGGTACCCAAACGGGCTATGACAGTTCATGCACATCCCCCTTTTTTTCCAAGGTCACGAGCGTGCCTGTTCCGTCAGACTGTTTTTATAATATATATGCTGTACCTGCTGGAAATTCAACAAAAATATTTGCATAACTAACCGTATATTTTTTCCAGCAAATCATAAGTTACACCGTACATAATATCAGTTTCACTGACCATAATCCCCGGCAGGTCAAGTTCTTCCAGAATAACATTTACTATTTGCACTCCGGCCAGAATAATATCTGCCCTTGCTGGTTGCAACCCGATAATCTGACGTCTTGCCGCAGGTGTTTTTACTGTCAGGTCCATCATTATATCTGTAACTATTTCTTTACTCAAATAAAAACCGTGCACTTTTTCCCGGTCATATGGTTCCAGCACCTGAGCAATAGCTGCCAGAGTAGTCACCGTACCACCCACTCCAACCAGACTCCGCAGGTTGACAGCGGCAATTTCCGCAAAAACCGGAGCAAGAATACTGATTATTGCTTTCCGGTCATGCCCCCCCTCCGTCATCCGGACCGCACCTACCTGAGAACTGCGGCAAATAATATCTCCGGTGCCGGAACGCCATATGAACTCCGTACTACCGCCACCAACGTCAATAACCAAAGCCTTGTCCAACGGGATATCGCTTCCCCGCACCACACCCAAATAACTCATCCGGGCCTCCGCGGCTCCATCCAGCACCTGCACAGCCAGTCCAGTTGCCGCCTGTACGCGGTTTAAAAAATCAACGCGGTTGGCCGCATCGCGAACTGCACTTGTCGCTACAGCCATCACCCGATCCGCCTTATAATATGCGGCGTCAGTCATAAACTGCAGCAAGGCCGCCGTTGTCCGGTCCATGGCCTGGATTGATAGTAACCGGCTGACTGCAACCCCCACGCCCAATCTCGTACTAATAAGGCCCGAACCAATAACCTGCAATGAATTGCCGGCAGCTTCCGTCACCAGCAAACGCACAGAATTGGTGCCGATATCTATAACTCCTATCCGCATGCTATCACCCCTGATAGAAAAATATATGAAAAAAAGCATCCCTCCGGATGCTTAGCTCGATTTCCTGGTACCACGCCCACCGCGTTTTGATTCGGTGCTACGGCGAATATCCTGCTGGCGTTCGTCACTTTCTTTCATAAACTTGTTCAACCTGTCTTCAAAAGAAACCTGCGGCACCTTACTCTCCTGTCTTTTGGGAGAGGCATTAACCTGCTTTATAGAAAGGCCGACTTTGCCTTTATCAACGGCAATTACCTTGACTTTTACCTTTTCCTTATCTTTCAGGTAGTCCCTGACATCCTTTACATATGCATCGGCTACTTCGGAAATATGAACTAGACCTGTTACTCCGCCCGGCAGTTCGACGAAGGCACCAAAATTAGTAATACCGGTAACTGTGCCTTCAAGGACGCTCCCTACTTCGATTGTCATACGAGCAATAATCCTCCCTAAAATTATCTGTGCGGGTAACGACATATTTCCCGGCAATCAATCAAATTATACCAGTATTCAATCAAATTATAACTGAAGTCCTTAGGGGTGTCAAGATATTGATATCAACTAATGCAATTCTGTTTGTCGCCGCTTTTGAGGCACCTGCTTTGGATTACTTGTCTTTGCTCCCGGTTTCGCTTCCAGGATTATTTTTTCGCCTGGTCTTACCAGGCTAAGCTTCTCCCTGGCCATTCGTTCAATATAAGCATCAGATTCCAAATACTCTACTTTCTTTTTTAGCTCAACATTCTTTCGCTGCAAGTTTTCTATCTGATCCCGGACTTTTTGTGCTTCATGCCGGACAGTATACAATTCTATCATCTGGCCGCCAAAAGAATAAAAAACAAACCCTAACACCAATAATAAAGCAACAGCCGGCCCATTTAATCTAAACTTCCGTCTGGTAGTCTTTTTAACCTTTTTACTGGCTGTAGAAAACTTGACCACTTTGTCCTTGTTTTGCACTCTGGCCGACAAAACCATGGTTAAACTTCCTCCTCGCCGTCGGGATTAAATATCCCCAGCGTACTACCCGGAATAATGATAACAACCTCGTAGCCCTTTTGCCTGGCCCGGTTAAGCAAAGTTGCCACCGTGCTGCTGCTGATATTCAGGCGCTTAGCAATGTTATCATTCGAGTAGCCCATTTCCTTAAGCGCAACGACTTGTCGTTCGCGAAAACTTAGTTTTTCTGCACCACGAATTTCTATTTTCATTATGTCACCAACCAACAGTCAACAGACTTATCCACATATTGTGTACAAATTGTGTACAAGTTTTGTATAAAATCATTTCTACATTAATGGCCTAATTCCTGCTTACAAGTTTCTAAAAACGGAAAAAAACTTGCCTAGCTTTGTCTTTATCCAATGTTGGCTCTTTTTTACGGGGGCCCCAAGCAGGCGACGGAATGTACAGGACAGCAACCTTTGGCCGCTCTGCAAAACAGTCCCGACAAAGCCAATAGGTATAATAATAATATTTTTAATTACTCTGAGGGGAAATAATACAGCTATAATAATATATCGTATAAATGATATGATAAGATTATTAAGATAATTTATGGTTTTTATTATTGCAAGCAATAGTTTAATTGTCAGTCTGCTAAACCAGCGCAGATAAATAAGCACACCCAGCCCGATGCCCAGAAAAACATATAATCTGAAGTCGCCCCAATTGCCGAAAAGCAATAATAAAAAAATAAAGCCGGTACTAATTATCCAGAATAACAAATCCCCGAGGTGCGTAATGATTTTGCGGGGCCGGATAACCCCCTGCATGACCCGGTAAATATCAAAAAACACCCCCAGCAAAAAACCGGTTAGCACGGTAACCGAAAAAGCATAAACCTGAGAGGTTAAGTACTGCACCAAACCCCACCTTTCAAACGGATTGCTGAATTATTTCAGTAACCTGCTTAAGAAACTTTTACTCTTACCGCGAAATCCCTTAGCGGTTTTTTCCTCTGTAAAATCCAGGGCTTTGCACAGACCTTCCACTATCAAGTGCCCATCCTCGAGATTCAACTGGACAATATGCATATTTTCCCCTTTGAGTAATAAAAGCCCCATTTTGGTTTCTAAAACTATTTCTTCTTCGTCAAAACTGGCAACATGCTCAACGCCTTCAATAACCACGTGTTCCCGGTTTGTCATTACTATCTGGTATCCTTTTTCCACCATGTCGGCCCCTCCCCAAAAATTCCTGTATGTTCAAACATACCGCTTTATTCCATAATTATGTGTCTTAGGCAGTTTTATGACTATTCCACACACAAAAGGCATCTCCGGGTGGAAAAACCCGAAAATGCCTTTTAAATCAAGCTATTAATTCCATATCTTTTTTATTGTTACCCCCCGAAAATAGAATCTGATAATATCTTCCGGACCTTTATTCCGGTCAGCCATATGCTTGGCGCCCCACTGACACATACCCACACCATGACCGTAACCCTTGCCATGCATCACCAGATTGCTGCCCTGCACCGTGAACTGATCGATAAAAATTGATCGCATCTTTTCGTTGCCGAGGGCCAACCGCAAAGCCGCCCCACTAACGGTGACACTGCCTATGCGCAATGCCTCTGCCCGACCCGAGGGGCCCTTTTTAGCAATTTTTACATTGGCGGCATTAATATCCCCCGGCTCCTTACCAACGGTCTTAACTACCGCGCTCCTTACCGCAGTTAAAGGAAAACTGGCCGTCCAGGATTGATTCTCCGGTACAGTGATGCTTAAGCAGCCGTCCTTTACTCCGGCTTTCAGATAAGGCGTCTTTTCTTTGTGAAAAGCTAGTCCTTCGGCAGCAGTGGCCGTTTCACCGCCATCGCACGCACTAAACCAGGCATTTACATATTGTCCCTTGTATTTAACCACTTCACCCCTGGTCATGTTTACTGCTCTGATAACATTATCATTAATCCTGGTGGCATCATATGCCTGAAACTCCTCCACGCTGGTAGACGCATCAGCTTGGTGCTGTGGAACACCACCTCTGGTTTTTATCTGTTTTAAGGTAAACGTCCTGGCCAAAATAGCTTGGGCCGCCAAGGCGTTAACTGGCCACGCAGTATCCATTTCCGCAGCCACTACTCCCTTTAAGTATTCTTCCAGCTTTATTTCTTTGCGTTGACCTGTCTCATTAATGTATAGGGTAATGGTCGGCTCCTTACCCTTTACCTTGTCTATCTCCTCCTGGTCAGGCAGTGGTTTTTTAGTTTGATTCTGACAACCGGTAATTATCGCGAGCATAAAAACCGCCAGGCAAAATATAGCCACCGGTTTATTGGATGATTTAGGCATTTCCAACCCCTCCACGACTACTTTTTGGCTGTGTTTAGTATCTCCGGAGGTAATTGGTTTATGAGTGGAAGATATAGGATTATAACACCTTTACTTCTTCCACTACTTTGTATAAATCCTGAGCCTGTTCCGTACGCACTGTCGCAGGGGTATCAACGATTTCCACCTTAAGCCTTTTAGTGCCAAAATCCAGTTCCAGGATATCGCCGGCCTTTACTTCCGAGCCTGCTTTTGACGCCCTGCCGTTAACCGTAACACGGCCACTGTCACATACCTCCTTGGCCAACGTACGCCTTTTTATAATTCTGGAAACCTTAAGATATTTATCCAAACGCATATTATCACCTTATTTGTAAATTAATTTTGGCGAAAAAAATCAGGCTCCGCAGAACCTGATTTTTTTTCTTATGATACGGAGTCTTTTAAAGCTTTACCGGCTTTAAATGCGGGTACATTCGCCGCAGCAATCTGAATTTCTTTTCCGGTTTGCGGGTTGCGGCCTTTACGAGCAGCACGCTTCCGAACCTCAAAGGTACCAAAACCTACGAGCTGCACCTTATCCCCTTTGGCCAACGCAGCTTCGATACTGGCAAAAACGGCATTAACCGCTTTCTCAGCATCTTTTTTGGTCAAATCGGCTTTCTCAGCAACGCTGCTGACTAATTCTTGCTTGTTCACTAAAAATCCCTCCTATTTGCTTGTACTAGTAGTATATGGAATATTCCTTTATGGTTATTCGCTAAAACCCTCTAATTTCCTGCTTTTGCAGAAATTATTTCTTTGATTTTGCACTTTTTTATTAATATAATGATTTTTTGGCCCTTTCCCATAGTTCGTCAAGTTCCACTAATGTCAATTTATGTAAAACCTGGCCTCGCTTGCCGGCGGTCTCTTCCATAAAACTAAACCGGCGGCGAAACTTGTAAATCGTGCCGCTCAGCGCATTTTCCGGGTCTATCCCTACCAATCTGGCCAGATTAACCATGGCAAAAAACATGTCCCCAATTTCATCGGTAAGCATCACCCGGTCATCTCCACTTAGCGCCTGCTTAACTTCAGCCAGTTCTTCCTCAACCTTCTCCAGCGCTCCCCGGTAGTCAGGCCAGTCAAATCCAACCTCAGCCGCTTTTTTCTGAATCCTGACAGCTTTGGCCAGGGCCGGTAAACCGGTGGGAATTCCGTCCAGGATTGCCGACGGTGCCTCCCCACGGGCAAATTTTTCTGCTGCTTTGATCTTTTCCCAGTTCACTGTCACTTGGGTACTGTCCTTAACTTTTAGCTCCGCAAAAACATGCGGATGTCTTCTAATCAGTTTCCGGCAAATTTCTTTAACCACATCATTAACATCAAAATAGCCGCCTTCCCTTGCTATTTGGGCGTGGAAAACTATTTGCAATAATAAGTCTCCCAATTCTTCGCAAACTTTATACATATTACCTTCGTCAATAGCATCTATGACTTCATAGGTTTCTTCGATTAAATATTTTTTCAATGAAGCATGAGTTTGCTCCCGGTCCCACGGGCAGCCCCCTTCACCTCTAAGTTCATCAAGAATATCCACCAGCCTATCCATCGGAAAACGACTTACGCCCGCTGCCGCCTCTTGCCACGGCGGCACCACCACAGTGGTTAAATGGTCAATCCAGGTCACCCTGTCTAATTCAAACAAAGGGATTTCAACTAACTGTTCCATACCGGGAATCCCTGCTGCTCGGATAACTTTTATTTTGTGCTCATCAGGGTAATAATCCATAAGTGTAAGTTTGGTATCAGAAGCCACCAACCTGTTATATACCTGCACAACGATATTGGTCAACGCCGGATCAGGCCTATGCCTGTCCATCTGCAAAGCATCAATGATATGTAACCCGCACCCCGGATCCAATAGCAACAGCGCAAATATGCTGTCAAGAAAACTTGTTGCCGGAATAACCCGGGGTTGTAACCCGGAATCCAGGCACATGGTCAACAGGGTATTAACCGATTCCTCCGCTACCATAGGATGTCCCGGTACTGCATATACTACCGGCACTGTCCCGGTACGGTTTAATAAATCGCGGGCAATTCGTTCATATGTTTCCTGGAAATTGACGCTCTCTTCATAAAAATCGTCATATGTACGGAAATTAATGCCCCTCATTTTTAAGTCTGTCGCTACCGGATGCCGTTCTGTCCTTAAAAACAGAACAGCGGCGTGCTCTAATATTTTTAAGTTCTCCGACGGTAGTGCTTCAATCCCGCCAGGACCTAGACCAACAATTATTATCTGCGATTCCATTTCCATCCCCCACTATCTGACAAAATAACTACAAAAAAAGGCAGCGCGCACGCCACCTTATTGTTCCATTTGTTTGGCCAAAAAACCAGCTGCGGTTTCTGCCAATTTTATTTCCAAATCACCCATTTGTGTTCCTTCTTCTTTAGAGAGAATGATTACCGCGCCGATCGGATCCCCTTCAGCAATAATCGGTGCAATAACCTCCGCGCTAAATTTGCAAGCGTCATCGTCTCCTTCTATTACCGGACAACTATTACAATTATCATGCGCACCCGGTTCATTAATCAGCACGGTCCGCCGCTCTTCCATTACCTTTTCCACAGCAGAACCAATGGGACGGTTAATAAACTCTTTTTTAGGCGCACCAGACACCGCGATAATCGTATCCCGATCCGCAATACAAGCGATATGACCAATAGCCTCGTATAAGGAATCAGCGTATTCTTTGGCAAAATCACCAAGTTCCCCAATAGGCGAATACTTTTTGAGAATTACTTCTCCTTCTCTATCTACGAAAATCTCCAGAGGGTCACCTTCGCGGATGCGCAATGTTCTCCTGATCTCTTTCGGAATCACGACTCTTCCTAGGTCGTCAATGCGACGTACAATACCTGTTGCTTTCAATTTCCGTCTTCCCTCCTTAATTATGCGTTATAAAATCTTTCAATGATAGTATATAACGCGGCAGAGGGAATTATTCATTTTTTTCCAACCTCAAAAAGATTTTAACGGATTGTTATTTTTTGTTGTTTTGCTGGTCGTTGGCTTTTTGATCACCGGCATTCTGGTTGTCAACCTGAGGGTGGTTAGGAGGCAATTGGCCATCACTACCGCCGTCTTTAGTGCCGCCGCCCTGGCTGCCGCCACCTTGCGGAGCGCCCATGCCGCCGGCAGGATTTTCTTCAGCCAGCTTATTTACAATATCAGCCTTGGTCCGTAAATCACCCATGTATTTGTTAAATACATCCTGTTTTTTAGTGGTGGGCAAATCTTTTTTAATCTTCTCTTTTGCTTCATCAAAAGTCAGTTGCTTTTCGGTGGTTTTAACGTCAACTTTGATAATGTGGTAGCCAAACTCACTCTTCACCGGTTTGGCTGTAATCTGACCGGCCTTGAGAGCAAATGCGGCATTCGCAAATTCCGGCACAAATTCGTTGCCGCCCTTGGCAACCATTTCATTACCCATTCTGTCAGTTAACAGCCCGCCTTTGTCCTTGCTGCCCGGGTCAGTTGACTTTTCCTTGGCCAGCTTGGCAAAATCAGCACCGGCATTCAGGTCAGCAATAATCTTTTCGGCTTCTTTCTTGGCCTGTTCATCAGTTTTACCTGTTTTCTTATCCGCTGTATTAACTGCAATTAGAATATGGCGTATTTTGAACTTTTCAGGCTCTTTGTACTGGTCTTTATTCGACTCATAGTATTTACTAATCTCGTCATCAGTAACTTTAACATCTTTGGTTACTTTTTCGTATAAGGCGGCAAAAGTGGCATCATATTTCAGCTTGTCTTTAAGTTCTTTTTCCGTATAGCCATAAGTCTTCATGGCATCATCAAACTGCTTGTCGCCACCGAAGCGCTTTTTAATTTCATCATATTGCTTATTGACTTCGACGTCACTGGCAACCAGTTTTTCCTTTTCAGCAGCCTGCAAAATTATGGTCTGATTTATCATTTCCTCAAGTACTTGCTGTTCAATAGCCTTAAGCATCATGCGGCCCTGTTCGCCCTCAAACTTAGCCCCCTGCTGCTCATATGATAACTTGATTTTATTCATCCTTTTTTCCAGATGTTCCTGTGTGATTTTTTCTCCGTTTACTTTAGCTGCAGTTTTACTGCCACAGCCGGCGACAAAAACTGTAAATGCCAGTATTAATAGTGCCGCAACTATTTTTTTGATATTACTCATTAAAAAAATACCCCCCCCTGTTTTCATAACACTATTATACTGCTTGCCCCATTCATCTGCAAGTTATTTATTTATTCCTCATTTAGCAATTTTTCTAATATTTTCTCCATATTTTGCAACAATTCCTCCTGATTATAATCCCGCACTTTGAAATTGATTTGTAATTCCCCGGCAGCCGAAAAAGCAATTCTATTCCGGTATCCGGCAGCCATTTTAGCCAACTGCTCGCCCTTGAGGCTGTTTTGCTGATAGAATTTTATATTCACATTTTCTCCATGCTGAGTTATACTCTGCACCTTTAATTGCTGAGCAAGGGCTTTTATCCTGGCCACAGCCAAAAGATTATGCACCGCCACAGGCGGGTCGCCATACCGGTCGGTAATTTCTTCAAAAAGGTCATGGGTGTCTTCACTGCTCTGAACCAGCATAATACGTTTATAAATACCGATTTTTTGGACTGCATCGGCAATGTATTCATCGGCAATATGCGCATCAACGCTAAGGTCTACTACCGTTTCCGGCAGTTCCTCCGCCATGGTGCCCTTAACTTCATGCACTGCTTGCTCCAATAAGCGGCAGTACAGGTCAAAACCGACAGCCGCCATTTGACCATGCTGTTCCGGACCCAACAGATTTCCGGCTCCCCGGATTTCCAGGTCACGCATGGCAATTTTAAAACCGGAGCCAAATTCCGTAAATTCCCTGATGGCCTGCAGCCGTTTTTCCGCCACCTCACTCAAACTCTTTTCTTTTCTATATGTGAAATAAGCATACGCCAAACGGTGCGAACGCCCCACCCGGCCTCGCAACTGGTAAAGCTGAGACAAACCCAGCCGGTCGGCATTATTTACAATTAAAGTATTTACATTAGGAATATCCAGCCCTGTTTCAATAATTGTCGTACAAACCAGGATATCATATTCGCCGGTCATAAAATCAAGCATGTGCCGCTCCAGCACGTCTTCCTTCATTTGCCCGTGGGCCACAACTATCCTGGCTTCAGGCACTAGGACTTGCAGGTGATGGGCAGCTTTTTCGATATCATGCACCCTGTTGTGCACATAAAAAACCTGACCGCCCCGGTCCATTTCGCGCCGAACAGCTTCCGCAATAATTTCATAATTAAACTCAACCACATATGTCTGTACCGGAAACCGGTCCTCAGGCGGTGTCTCCAGTACACTCATATCCCGCACGCCCACCATAGCCATATGCAAGGTGCGGGGAATAGGCGTAGCGGTCAGTGTCAGCACATCGACATTCTGCCTGAGCTGCTTCAGACGTTCCTTATGTGAAACTCCGAAACGCTGTTCCTCATCTACAATCACCAGGCCCAGGTTTTTGAATACAATGTCTTCCTGTACCAGCCGGTGGGTACCGATGATGATATCAATCAGGCCTTTTTTTACATTTTGTATAATTTCGCGTTGTTGTCCGGGCGTCTTAAACCGGCTAAGCATCTCAATCTGCACCGGATAGCCGGCAAACCGTTCGACAAAAGTATTGTAATGCTGCTGGGCTAAGATAGTGGTAGGCACCAGTACCCCTATTTGCTTACTATCGGCAACTGCTTTAAAAGCAGCCCTAATGGCCACTTCGGTTTTGCCATAGCCCACATCCCCGCAAAGCAGCCGGTCCATGGGGCGGGGTTTTTCCATGTCCCTTTTGATTTCAATGATGGCTCTTAGCTGATCAGGGGTCTCTTCATAAGGAAAGACATCCTCAAACTCTCTCTGCCAGGGGGTATCCGGCAGATATGCATGTCCTGTAATCTTTTCCCTGGCAGCATAAAGTTCGAGAAGACCCTCCGCCATCTCCCGCACCGATTCCCTGACCCGCTGTTTTACCCGCTGCCATTCCTGGCCACCTAAACGGTACAGCTTTGGCCTGCCGCCTTCCGCCCCAAGATATTTCTGAATCAAACCAATCTGGTCGGTAGGCACATACAGCTTATCTTCGCCGGCGTACTGAATAAACATATAGTCTTTAATCACACCGCTGACTTCCAGTTTTTGTATGCCTAAATAGCGGCCGATACCATGATTGGCATGAACCACATAATCTCCAGTCTTAAGGTCTGAAAAATGAGCAATCCGGGTGCCTTCGCTAGGGGGCCGACGCGGCGGCCGACCCCGTTTGCGGCGGCCAAAGATTTCCCAGTCAGTCACCACGGCCAGTTTCACGCCGGGTAGTTCAAAGCCGGCTTCCAAAGTACCCAGCGTGACAATCACATTGCCCGGTTTTATTTCGTCCACAACCGATGCTAGAAAAACAGAAAAAATCTTTTCATCGCGCAGCAAATCAACAATTTTCATCGCCCGGTCGGCTGTCCCGGCCAGCACCGTGACAGCATAGCTTTTCTTCTGCCAGGCCTTGATTTCTTCCACCAGTAACTCAATGCGGCCCATAAACAGGCTCATGGACTTGGCATTAACCCCGACGATATTGTCCGGTCGCCGGAAGCCGCCCTGTTTCGGCAGCATGGAAAAACCAACAACAAAAAAACGTTCCAAGTCTTTAGCCAGTTCCCGGGAAGCAATATGACTGTTATTTTGAGCCGGTAAAACCATCCCCTGCGCTAACTGTTGCACATGATTATCTGCTCGTTGGGCTGCACGAATTTCCATTGCTTCTTTAATTTTAAGCGGTTCTTCCAACATTACCCTGGTACTGTCGGGAAAGTATTCCAGTACAGACACCCCATCCGGATAAAAAAAGGGGAAATACTGCTCTATTCCTTCCACAAATAACCCCAGCTCTAGCTTTTCAATGATTTCATTTGTTTTGTCCCGCAGCCGCTGCATTGCTTCCAGCTGCCCGACTTTTTCTAACCGTTTGCTTTGAGCAGCCAATTCCCGCCGCATAGACAGTACAGCGCTTGTCACCCGGTCAGCGAACAGCACCATTTCCATGGCTGGCCCAATTTGCACCCGGCCAATTTTTTCCAGTGAACGCTGATCTTCTACTTGAAACTCCCGAACCGAGTCCACTTCATCATCGAATAATTCCACCCGCACCGGATTGTCCATGGCCGGTGAGAAAATATCAATTATTCCACCCCGGACACTAAATTGTCCCGCCCCTTCAACTAATGCCACCCGCTCATAACCCTGACCGGCCAGCCTGTCCAGAAGTACGGGCAAATTCACCGTATGGCCGGTTTCAATAACAGTATATAGCTTTTTGCTAAGCACGACCGGCATCAGCTTGTTCGCAGCCGCTTCCCCCGCCATCACCACTACCGGACACTCGCCCCGGATAATTTTATCCAGAACTTTTAGCCGCTGGCCCATCACTTCCCGGCTGCGGGCAATAGCCCCTTGCGGTACCGGATCAAGTTCCGGATATAGCAGTACTTCCCGCCCGGGCATCAGGTTGCGTAAATCATCTGCTTTCTGCCTGGCCGCCTGCATGGTCTGGGTTATAAATAATACCGGACCGGCATCAGCCACCAAACCGGCTGCAAAGTAAACAGCCTGGGATGAAGACAGACCATATACTTGTTGGTATCGAAGTTTTTGCTCCCAACCATTTTTCATTGCCTGAAACTCCGGCGAATCTGCCAAGGGTTTCAGTAATCCTGCCAATAACATACCAGTTCCTCTTTTCGCCATATAAGACTAAAAAAGCCTTAGCCTTGTACAGCTAAAGCTCCGGAGTAAATTAATGCTTTGTGGGCATTCGCGTAAACAAATAATTATAATTATTAATTGCAGCTTAATCAGCAATGCAACATTTTCATTATATCGTGGCACACTTCTAACGTCAAGCCTGTCAACACGGCATTTGCAATGTAAGCGGCCTTCACGGCTTCATTTAAATTTTGGGCGGACCACATATTTCATTACCAACATATTCCATAACGTATGGACGAGGAATCCGGCTAATATACCGGGGGCAATTTGACCAAACCGCGAAATAGCCCAGGCGGTAACCAGTCCATAAAAAACATGGCCGGTAAGACTGATGAACCCCGCAGTAATACCGGTCTGACGGGAATAGAAAAAGTCGTAAACGCCTTCAATTAAACCAAAAATACCGTGTACCAAAATCAGAGAGGAATTAAATAAAACGGCCAAACTGGTTTTGGCCAGCTCCTCAACCAGCGGAACCATATATATTATTACCGTCGGACCAAATATTTTTAAGGTCTGCCGGTTTACAATCCAGGCAAAGACGGCAGCCCCTGTCCCGGCAAGAATAGCCGCCAGAATCATGGTGTATTCACCCTATTCATCGCCCGCTCAACACCTGATTCAACTATCGCTTTGACGGCGTCCACAGCCTTCCCGATTGCCTCCACGATGACCTCCTGCTCTTCTGCACAAAACTTTCCCAGCACATATCCCACGGTCTGCCTGTCAGGCGCAGGTTTTCCGATACCAATGCGCAGCCGGGGAAATTCTTCCGTCTGCAGTTGATATATAATGGATTTTAGCCCATTATGGCCGCCGGAACCACCTTTCATCCGGAGCCGCACCTTACCGGCAGGAATATCCATGTCATCAACAATTATGATCACATCCTGCGGAGGAATTTTATAAAAATTAACCATATCAAGCACCGCCTCACCGCTCAGGTTCATAAATGTCTGAGGCTTGGCCAAGATAACCTTTTCCATCCCGATACGCCCTTCCCCGACTATAGATCGGAATTTTCCTTTTTCTATCGCCACACCCAGTTCATGGGCCAGCAAGTCTATCGCCATAAAACCGACATTATGCCGAGTAGCCGCATATTCCCGGCCAGGATTACCCAGCCCCACAACAAGTTTCATTTCGTCTCCCCCTTGTCCTCCTAAAATTTATTCGTGGAGGTTTTCCGCTTTCCTTCCTGCCTTGAAAGTAATTTCCCGGCGCATTAACGTGACGAAAAAAAGAGTAGATGCAGCACATCTACTCCCCCTTATTATTTTCCGGCATTTCCGCGGCTTCTTTTCTTGGCACTTCAGGTTTAACGGCGAAAGTTTCTACCGGCTCAGCCCCATCAGTTGTTTCCGGTTGCTCGGTCATCCGCGGAGCTACTACGGTAACTAAAACAGCACCCGGATCTGATAAAATCTTATACCCCGGCTGTTCAGGCAAATCAGCAACGGTCAAATGGTGACCAATGTCCAATCCGCTAATATCCAACACCAAG